>JANQGV010000200.1 GCA_028282925.1 Thermodesulfobacteriota bacterium | reverse complement strand
CTGTCGCCATGCCCGTGGTAGCAGCCTTCGAATTTCACTATTTTATCCCTACCGGTATATGCCCGCGCCAGTCGAACCGCGCTCATGGTGGCCTCGGTTCCGGAATTGACCATCCTCACCATTTCCACCGAGGGTATGGCATCGCAGATCATACCGGCAAGCTCCATTTCCTGCTCACACGTGGCACCGTAACTTGTCCCACGGTCGGCGGCCTTATGGATGGCTTCGATTATCGCTGGATGGGCATGGCCCAGGATCAGCGGTCCCCAGGAGCACACATAGTCGATATATTCATTCTCATCCACATCCCGCAGCTTTGCTCCCTTGGCGTCCTTGACCACAAACGGGTCAAGCCCAACAGACTTGAACGCCCGCACCGGACTGTTGACACCGCCCGGCATATAGTTTTTCGCCCGGTTAAAAAGCGTTTTTGATCTGGTCATTTATCGGCTCTCAAAAATTAATTAATGTTTTGCTTTGAAAAAAACAACATGTCAGTTTCAGCGCTCTTTCCAGCCTCCCGTCGAAAAACCCTCGTAACAAGAGGCTGTTGGAGAATGTTCAGATACAAGGCGCGCGAAAACTTTGGAGCGAGGCGTACTTGGTTGTACGCCGCAGTGACAAAAGGTAAGCGCAACACAGTAGATGAGCGTTCTCCGGCAGCCGCCTAGGTATTTAATAAATTGGCGGCCTCCTTCGCCCAATACGTTATAATCATATCCGCCCCGGCCCGCTTCATTGCGGTCAGCATTTCCATGGCTATACCCTCTTCTTGTATCCAGCCGTTCTGACCGGCGGCCTTAAACATGGCATACTCCCCACTGACACTATAGGCGGCCGTGGGACAGCCGAACTCTTCCTTAACGGCTTTTATTACATCCAGGTAGGCCAGGGCCGGCTTGACCATAATAATATCGGCGCCTTCATCAAGATCAAGTTGGGCCTCCCGCAACGCCTCCCGTCCGTTTCCGGGATCCATCTGGTAGCTTTTGCGGTCGCCGAATGAGGGTGCCGATTGGGCCGCTTCCCGGAAGGGGCCGTAAAAACCCGAGGCAAACTTGGCGGCATACGACATAATGGGAACCTGGGCAAAACCCTGGCTGTCAATGGTGCGGCGGATGACTCCGACCCTGCCGTCCATCATATCCGAAGGAGCCACGATATCACAGCCGGCCTGAACATGGCTCAATGCCTGCCGGGCCAGAAGCTCAAGGGTTGCATCATTATCCACCCGGCCGTCTTCCGTGAGCAGGCCGCAATGGCCATGGTCGGTATACTCGCACATGCACACATCGGTAATAACAATCAGTTCGGGGCAAATGCTTTTGATTTCCCGCACCGCATTCTGCACAATTCCGCCATCCAGCCAGGATGATGAGCCTGAGTTGTCCTTGTGCTCTGGTATGCCGAACAGCAGCACGGCCGGTATGCCGAGGCCGTGCACTTCTTTAACTTCTTCCACCAGCCGGTCAACCGACAACTGATAAATACCCGGCATCGATGCAACCGGTATTCTTTTATCCTTGCCGTAAATAACAAACAGCGGATAAATAAGGTCATTGACCGAAAGGCTGGTCTCCCGCACCATCTGCCGAAGGGTCTGGTTCGCTCGCAGCCTGCGCATTCTTGTCACCGGGAAAGACATACGTTTATACACCTCGTTATGTTAATGATTTTTGTGAAGCCGCAAGGGCTTCTATAAGACCTTCAATTGTATATGTTTCAGCCTCTATTGCAACCGAAAATCCCAGCTCCCGTGCGGTTGCCCCGGTTATGGGGCCGATACAGGCACACTGTATCCCGGCATCGATGTCGGCTACATGTTCCCTGCCGATAATCTCGACAAAATTACGCACCGTGGATGAACTGGTAAAGGTGAGGAAATCAGCCCGGCCGTTGATAATATCCGTGCGTACCTCTTCATCAACCGCTTCCGGTACCCGGGCCTCATAAAGTATAATTTCTTCCACCCGGGAGTTCAGGTCCTGCACCAGAAGGTCCCGGGCATTACTGGCCCGGGGCAGAAGCACAGTATGCTCTTTGCTTATTCGCTTCTGGAGTGCGTCCCGGATGCCTTCGGCCGTATAGTTTGACGGTATCAGGTCCGGCCGAATTCCCCGCTGCCGGAGCTTACCGCCCGTTACCGGACCGATGGAGCAAATGCCGGTTCCGCTCAGGTGGCGGGCATCCATTCCAAGGCTCTCAAGCTCATCGAAAAACAGCTCCACTCCGTTGACGCTGGTAAAAATAATCCAGTCATAGGTACCCATGTTTTCAAACGCCGCATGGAGCGGACTGAGATCGCGCTCCCTGACAATCTCAATGGTCGGGAACAAAAGCGGCTCGCCGCCCAGGGCCCGTATGGCCTCCAGGAATGTTCCGGCCTGCGCCAGGGGACGGGTAATCACAACCCGTTTTCCACCCAAAGGCAGTGAGCCTCTCCAGTCCAGCCGGTCCCGCAGGCTGACCACACTTCCCACGATAAAAACCGCAGGGGGCCGGATTTTGGCCTGTTCGGCTTGCGCAACAATATCCCCCAGGGTTCCGGACACCACGGTCTGGTCCGGCAGGGTGCCGTTTCTGATAAGCGCCGCCGGTGTCTCGCCGGGACGACCATGTGCAATAAGCTGCTCAACAATTCCCGGCAAATGTCCCACCCCCATTAAAAAAACAAGGGTCTCGGGTCCACAAGCAATACTTTGCCAGTTAATTGTGCTTTGGTCTTTTGTCGGGTCCTCGTGCCCGGTGATTACGGCAAAACCGGAAGCCGCTTCACGGTGTGTTACCGGAATACCGGCATACGCCGGAGCCGCAACAGCGGACGACACACCGGGCACCACCTCAAAACGGATACCCTTCTCTCGACAATACAGGGCTTCCTCCCCGCCACGGCCGAATACAAAGGGGTCACCACCCTTGAGCCTCACGACACAGTTACCGGCAGCGGCTTTGTCTGCGATCAGCTCATTTATGCCCTCCTGAGAAAGGGCATGCCGGCCGGCCTGCTTTCCCACATAAATCCGTTCTGCTGACCGGGGGGCACAGGCAAGCAGTTCCCGGCTTATCAGGCGGTCATACACAACCACATCCGCCCGCTCCAGCGCGGCTTTTCCCTTAAGGGTCAGCAGTCCCGGATCACCGGGCCCGGCACCCACAAGATAAACAATGCCTTCCTTCATGCACTATGCCCTTCAGTATTTATTCCGCTCTTAACTTCCGTATAATTTCATCACCCCCGGCCTGCAACAGCTTCAGGCCGAGCCCTTTACCAAGAGCTTCAGCAGCATCAATTCCACCCTCAAGAGAATCTGCGCAGACCCTGGTACCGTCAAGTGATGCGATAAGCCCCGACACGGTTATTCGCTCTCCCTGCACTTGGGCCAGACAGCCCACGGGCACCTGGCAGCCGCCCTCTACGGTATGCAAAAACGACCGCTCCGCCACAGTTGCGCAACCAGTTTGCGGGTGGTGTATCTTCTCCAGCATATCTCTTGTTTCTGTATCATCCTCCCGGCAGACAACGCCGATTACACCCTGTCCGACTGCAGGAAGAATCATTTCCGGAGAAATCCGGTCTGTTATCATCCGTTCAAGACCCAGCCGTTTCACCCCGGCGCAGGCCAGCACAATTCCGTCCAGGCCCAGGGTCTCAATCTTACCAATTCGGGTTTCAACGTTGCCGCGAATCGGCACCACCTCAATATCAGGGCGCTTTGCTTTTATCTGGGCGGTCCGGCGCAGGCTCGATGTTCCCAGTTTTGCGTTCCGGGGCAAACCGGAAAACCCACAGCCGGAAGCGGCGATCAGCACATCCCGGGGATCTTCCCGCTCAAGCACCGCACCGATACAGAGACCCTTCTCAATTTCCGACGGTAAATCCTTCAGGCTGTGCACACCGACATCTATTTCACCGGAGAGCAAGGCTTCATCAACGGCCTTGGTAAACAAACCCTTGTCGCCTATTTTTGAAAGAGCGATGTCAAGAATCTGGTCACCTTTGGTTGTTATAACAGTCCGCGATACGTCACTGCCGGGGAACACAGCCGCAAGAGCTGCGGTAACCATGTCGGCCTGTTTAAGCGCCAGCTTACTTCCCCTTGTTCCGAGCCTGGTCTGTTTCATTGCCGTTGTCTTTGTGGAGGTTGAATAGATCTTTCACGATCTCCGCATACTCCTGCCCCTGGTTGTTGACCGATTTTTCCTTCATGGAGGCAATGGGCGTATGCAGGAGCTTGTTTACAAGGGTATGGGCGAGGGTTGCAACAACATTTTTTTCGCGAGGCGACAGGGCTTCGAGCTTGTTGAGCGCTTTGGCAAGCTCCTCTTCCTTTATGGTTTCGGCATGACGCCGCAGGTCGTATATAACCGGCCCCAGGGGAAAGGACGAAACCCTGTCGCTGAATTTCTGCGCTTCTTCCTCAATGATGGTACGAGCCTGGTGGGCGGCTTTCAAACGTTCTTTCAGGTTCTGGTCCACAACATTTTGCAAGTCGTCGACGTCATAGAGAAACAGGTTGTCGATACCGGCCATGGCCGGATCAATATCGCGCGGTACGGCCAGATCAATCATGACCAGTTCTTCAGAGCGGCGCGACCTGATTATCTCACCGCAATTGTCTTCCCTGATAACAAAATGCGGGGCCGCAGTACAACTGATGACGATATCGGCCTTGCGGAGCTCATCCGGAAGGCAGTCAAAATGCACGGCCCGTCCTCCGACCACTTCGGCCATTTCACGTGCGTGGTCAAACGTTCGGTTGGCCACAATCACCGATTGGACACCGTTGGACATCAGGTGCTTTACCGCCAGTTCTCCCGTTTCTCCGGCACCTACAACCAGCACCTGTTTCGTTTCAAGCTGGTTGAAAATTTCCCGGCACAAAGACACAGCCGCAGAGCTGGTGGAAACCGGATACTTTCCGATTCCGGTTGTTGTGCGAATCTTTTTCCCGGCATGCAGGGCCGACTGAAAAAGAATATTCAGCAGGCTGTCGGTGGCCTGGTTATCCTGGGCAATTTGATAGGCCTCTTTTACCTGTCCCAGAATTTGCTGCTCACCGAGCACCATGGAATCAAGGCCGGCGCTGACGGCGAAAAGGTGTGATACGGCCTGCTGGCCTGAATATTGATAAATATACTGCGCAAAACCGTATCGATCGAGGCCGGAATAGGCATGCAGCATGTTCTCCAGGGCTTTAAACCCTTCGGCACTGTCGGGAACCACCGTATATACTTCAGTCCGGTTGCAGGTTATCAGCAGCACGGCACCTTCAAAGGCGGAGTTTCCCCGCAGCGCTTTGTATATCTCCATTTGCCGCATTCTGCTGAACGCACATTTTTCCCGCACGTCTACCGGGGCCGTTTTATGGTTTAATCCTGCAATGATGAGATGCACTGTTTGACCTTCTCTTCGGCTTCCTTGCGCATGCCTTTTTTTAGCAGCTCTAAAATATCAGAATACACCAGTGATTCAAACAATTTCCGTCGCGCCTGCTCGTCCGGAACCGTTTCTTTCAAAAAGTCTCGTTGTTCGCCCAGTATTTCAAGAAACTCGCCGTATGCCTCCGGCAGTATTTCTTCCAGTTCCTTGCGTACCCGGCGGGCAAACAGCGGGCTTTTGCCGTCGGTAGCGACGGCGACGGAAAGCGCCCCCCTGCGCAGAACCGACGGCACCAGAAAATCACACCGGGACG
>JANQGV010000074.1 GCA_028282925.1 Thermodesulfobacteriota bacterium | reverse complement strand
CGATACAGGACCCGCACCCCACACACAGTTCCTTATTTATTATAAACGGCATTGTACAAACCCTCCTTGTGAAAATACTTATTTTTCAGTTCCAGAATAATTACTTCATATAGCTTTTGTTTTTCATTACCAACGGGCTTTTTAAAACCCATTGCAACGCAGCCGAGTGCAGCCCTTCGGCTCCGCCCAAGGATAAACTCATTCAGGAGGAGAAAAGGGACGACATGTTTGAGCCCCGTTTCTCAGGGGCGAGTTTGTTGACCCGCCGACTGAAATCGTGCCGCGAGGGTATCACGCCAAAGGCGTGACAAGTTGCAGGGCGCCCTTTTTTTCCCCCTTTTCTTTGGAGCGAGCAAAGAAAAGGGGTGGAAGACGCGTAGCGTTTTATAAATTATTACTTTTTAAATCCTGTAAGTATTACGGATGAAGATTTCTGTATTTATCGGTACCGACATAACAACAGAAACCTTTTCTTAATCAACACATCTTTTCTATCAGCACACATCTTCCGAATGCTGCAAAAGCTCACCGATGGCCGGACACATTTCATCAGACAACTTTTCATTGCCGGCAAGGTCATCGGCAACATCATTAAGCCCTATTTCCTCCAGCCGTTTGCGGGTCGGCAACCCGTTGTCCGAACAGCCGCGATACCGGTAATATTCATCCAGCATACCGGGCAGGTCAACCGGATTTTTCTCTCCCCGCAGGGTCCCCTTCCTGATATCGTCGGCCCGGGTCAATCCCAGCAGGGTGTTGATGCAGCGCTCGATCTGATATGCCCGCTCGGCCGATTCAAATAGCCCGGATGGGTCTCTGCCCGTAATCTTTTGATACATCTCCCCCATTTCCCGGGTCATGATCAGCGGATCGCTCCACACGTTTGAGTTGATAATGGGCAAAAAGCATACGCCCAGGCAATCCATAATCATTTTATAGTTTTCCTGCCACCACACCACCCGGCCTTTGGCCACCGGGCTGGTGTGGTCGGCGCTTTCCTTGGGTATGTCATTGCCGAACATTTTTTCAAGCATTTCCTCGTGACCGATGATGGATGCAAAGGGGTGTCCTTTCAAGTGATCGCCTCCCCGGGTGGCAACCGAAGCGGCCAGGCTCATGGGAAGCGCATAGGTACAACTGTAGGGAAACGACATGCCTTTGATATGGGTGCCGTATTCTTCCGCGTCCGGACCGATGCCGGAAACCATTGCAGCGGCACTTTCGGCCAGCAGATTACCGTATCCTTCTCGTTGGGCGGTCTTCAGCATCAACTCCTCAACGGCATCCACATTACCCCAGGTCGGTTCAATGCCTCCGGTAGTTTCCGTTTTGAGAATACCTTTTTCAAAGCACTCCATTGATATGGCCATATTAAAGCCGAACTGGATACAGTCCATCCCCATGCGATTACAGACATCCGACAAATGCAGCATGGCCGGATATTCGAAAATACCGATATGGGGTCCGAGGTGCAACATATGACCGTATTCAACCTTATCACCGGCTTCCCCCTTGTACTTTCCTTCCGGTATCTGCCACTTCTGGGTGCAGGCCACCGGGCAGCGGTAACAGGCTGTTTGTCCCTTTTTGAACGTTCCGGTAAACAACTCGAGGTCGTAGGCATCAAGCTGCTGTTCGGTCAGGGGCTCCTGCTCGTTTTTTACCCGGATATGCTCTGCAATCTGTGACAGGTTGGTCAGGGTGCCGTACTGCCGCTTCAGTGTAGTACCGGGTCCGTTTAACCAGATGTCGTGATAGCGCTTAGAGATCTCTTCGGCGGCCCCCGTATCGGCAACCGGCACTGTTCCGGATGCTTTCACAATAATTGCTTTCAGGTTCTTGGCGCCCATCACACATCCCATGCCGGTGCGTCCGTTGGAGCTGATACGTTTACTGCCCGAGAGTATATTGGCATAACGCACAAGATTTTCACCGGCCGGACCGATGCGGGCCGACTCGCACTCGCCGTACTGCCCGCGTATTTTTTCATCGGTTGCATAGATATCAAGACCCCACAAATCCGATGCATCAACAATTGCCGGGGGTTTGCCCTCCTCTATCAAAACAGCCGATGGCCGGTCGGCCTTACCGCTAATCACTATATGGTCATAACCGGCCTGCTTGAGTCTGACCGGAAACCAGCCGCCGGCATTGGTGTCGCCGAATATACCGGTCAGCGGGCTTTTGGCCGTTACGGTAAACCGGCTGGCACAGGGAAACGGGGTGCCCACCAGGGGTCCGGCCCCGAAAATGATCGGGTTTTCCGGTGCAAGGGGGTCGACATCGGGATGCGTGTGTATGCCGTCATAGAGCAGACGGGCATTGATTCCTGCGCCGCCGATATACTTCTCCATATATTCCCGCGGCAAATCTTCAACGCGTATTTCTGCGTTACTCAAATCCACACGCACTATTTTGCCGCACCACCCATACACATCATGTTGTTGCCTGGATTGTACCGCCATAACCACTCCTTTTTTTGTACTGTTTGTTCCGGTGCTGCAGTTGATGCATCAACCATTAGCTGAAATTTTTTAACTCTCGGTTACATTTTCAAAAATTTGATGCAGTACGCTGATAAAAATGTCCCGATGCTCGGGGCGCACATTATCCAGTCCCTGCATTTGTGTGGCTCTTGCGACCGGTATCAGGCTGTCCATGATAGCCGCACCCTTATCGGTTAAATACACCCTTTTCTGGCGCTTGTCCTGGTCGTCTTCCACCCGGTGCACCAACTCCTTTTTTTCCAGCCCGGCAATGAGCCTGGTGATTGCAGCCTTATTCTTGTAGGTTCTGTCGGCAAGTTGCTGCTGGAATTGCCCGTCCTTTTTAAAAAAAAGATTGGCCAGAACAGTCCACTGTTCTGCGGAAACGTCGAATCCTTCACGTTCGAATTTCTTTTGCAGCAAAAGACCGACTGCCCGCGCAGTGCGGGTAAGAATGGGGCCCAAGGGTTCCTGCGGTTCAGATGATTGTTTCATACTGATTACTATAACTTAATGTAGTTGATGTGTCAACTAAACGGGTTTGCCGCAGAATCCACTATTCTTTTTATAAGGAGATACCGTAAAAACAGCATTCAAAATCAATCAGTTAACGGATGATTTGCAAAACCCAGGGGTACAATCAGAGAACCACAATCTCTGCACTTCCACCGCAACTGTAGTGCCGCCTTTTTTGTATATGGGCTGTAGCATTCGGGATAGTTACTGCACACGAAAATACTTGTTTCAAATGAAACTTTTTTAAATTCATTTTCAGGGTTTCCCATAATCAAATACCTTCACTGCTCATTGCCGGTAGATCAAAATAGTTTCATCACCAACCGCATACACCTTTTCTGCGCCGTCTCCTCCAATGCCGTACAACGGTCGCATGCCATACGCCATGCGAACCCATTTACTTTCTTGCAGTCGAAAAACGACCCCTTCCAGACTGCTGCCGCCGACCGCATACACATTGCCGTTCATGTCACCCCATACGGCGTTGAGGCAGTACTGCTGCGCATCAATTTCCATTTCCGTCCAGGCATCACCCCGGTCCGTTGAATACAAAACCGTCCCTCCGTTGCGTTCTGCAATGTTGCCGCCGACTGCGTAGATCACGGTCTCGTCGGACCACAGGTCCAGCAGAAAAACACCGGTGACAACATGCGTTTCGTGCCACGAAAGCCCATTGTTGCTCGACATCAGGACGGCGCTTTTCAATGGCGGTTCCAGCAACGGATCATACACACCGGAAACCGCAAAAAGCCTGTCCCGGCCCATACCACAGACATCGTAAAACCAGCCGCCGGAAAACTGTGTATACACGCTCTCCCATTCAGAACCGTTATAGCCGAGCAGGGTCCCGCTGACGGTCCCCAGCCCCACTCCCCCTCCGACGGCAAAAACATCACCCTCCCCGTTTCCCCACACACTAAAGAGTGTTCCCATGGCACTGCTGCTGTATGATTCCGTCCAGAAACCGTCCCTGGTTGAATAGACAGTCCCCTGTTGCAGCATACCTTCAGCATACCCCCCAACGGCAAACAGGCCGTTTGCATCGTTTCCCCATATATTGTAAAAAAACCCCGCCCCACCGGCCCTGAATGTTTCACTCCAGGTGTGACCGTTGTAGTGCAGCACAACACCTGAGTTGGTTTTATCGTCTCCGCCTACTGCATATACCGAATCTCCTGCGAGTGCTGAAACCCCTTTCAGGTCGCATTCAACAGGAAGTTCCACGGCCTGCCAATGAGAAACAGTAGTTGTGGTCGACGTAGTAGCTACGGTTGTTGTAGTGGTAACACGGGCGGTTGTGGTGGTTGACGTCGGCACAACCGGTACGGTTGTTGTGGCGGCCGGTACAGTACCGGATACGTTCACCGTACAACGTGTGCGGCCCTGTGCCCCTTCTCCGTCCGTAACCGTCAGGGTTATCCGGTGGTTTCCTTCTGACATATCAGCACGGACAACGGCGTTCCCGGTACCGATGATGCCGTCTATTGATGATTCCCACTGCAACGAAAGGTTGTCGTTTTGAGATGCATCAGGGTCATACCCCCTCCCCTTAAACCGGATTTCATCACCGGATGTAAAAGAGGCGCCGTTTTCCGGCATTTCAATGAAGGCTATGGGAGACATATTCCCGATAACGGAAATCCTGACCGACGCATAGGCATGCCGGTTGTCTTTGCCGGTTGCCCTGGCTGTAATGGTATGGAGTCCTGGTGAAAGCCCGGAAACTTTTAGCTGCTTACCCTGCCCCAGTTCACCATCACGGTCGGATTTCCAGGATAGTGCATCTGCGGGCACGGTCGTATAATCCGGGCTGAATGCAACACATCTTAAAAAAATTTCATCCGTTTTAGAAAAACGATCATTATTATCCGGACTCATAATCAAAACAACGGGTCGGCAGCCCACTACACAGCAAACAAGTGTCGCAGTGAATAGTACACACACCTTTTCAAGCCCTCTCCTCATCATACGCAACCGATATCGTGTCAAAACAGTATTACTCCATTAAAAAACGGTACGACAGCAATTGAGCAGCCGATTTCTTTTGGTCAAATGTAATTAAAAGCGGCAGGGAGCTTTTTTGTTGTCTTTTTTCAAAAACAACCGTATATACATAGCTCTTCACGGCATCTGGAAACTCACGTGCAATAAACGGGTCGACATCGGATTCCTTCTGAAAAGAATATTCTACCGGTTTCCCGAAACGTTTGTTTATCTGTTTCTGCACATTTGAAAATAATCCATACGGATACTTCTGCTGTATATCGCTTCTGAAAAGCGTATACGCTGCCGTATAGTCTTCACTGATAATATGGGAAATAAACGTATCGGCAACGCGCTGATGCTCCTCTATGCTTGAAAATCCGTTTTCAACCGTAGATGCACATGCAGCAAGTATACATATCAATCCTGCAACACACATTTTTATATATACCGCCATGTAAACACTCCCTTTCATGTATAGAACCGTTTATCGGAAATGCGGCAGCCCCGCAGATTACAGGGGGGCTGCCGATTCACGTTTACCCTGCAGATTGATCACTTTTTATACAAATGATGTTCACCAATTGTTCCTAATAATCAAAACACATGGCACCTTCGGTATAGTTGCTGCCACCGCCGAAGCTGCATCCGATTGATGGAATACCGACGGCATAAAAGTCTTTGCCGTCATGGCTGAACGTGCAACGTGAACTGCTGCCGGTCAGGCCTTTTTGATACCGGCAGGTATTACCGTAACTCACCTCTACCGTCGATGCATCGGCACCCTGCTGGCCGGCACAGACGCTTTCAATGTAATCACGGTTGGCCTGGGTATCCTCAGTCGGCCAGCCTTCACTGGGAGGGAAGTCGGCACAGTTGTCGGCTGTAAATGTACTGCTGTAACGACAACTGAACACATTCGAATCATCCGGGCACGGCGGCGTACAGTCCCCGCACTCATCAACCGGACATGCCGCCTGATCTGTTGCGCAGGAGCCGTCCGGGCATCGCCAGGGCTGGGCTTCGGTGCAGCACTCTATGGAGCCGTCGTCGGGAATGCAGGTGCCGTCTACTTCACAGTACACAGGCGTTTCCGCCGGGCAGCCGCCGACACGCTCAAGGGCAATTGCCATCGGCTCGATGTCTTGATCATGTATCCCGTCGCCGCCGAACGGCAGGTTGATGTAGGGCCGGCCTTCGCCCCACATATAGTCCCCTACTTCGGGAATGGGCGGGAATTTGGCGTCCATCTGGAGATGCACATACAACTGGTAGTCGCCATACAGGAAGTACTCACCATAGTAGGTACAGCCCGGCAGATCCATGGTGTATGTTTTTGTTGTGGGATCCGGCATTCCCGGGTCAACCCGCTGGTTATAGTGCGTTCCTCCATCGGGCGGGCCGATGGGCGGAAATCCTGCCGACGGATGATAGTAGAATGCGATAAGCTGATGCGGCTCATAGGGCAGATCATTGGGCACGGTCATGGTCAAACGCAGAACATCACTGTCCGGACATTTATCGTTGTCACAATCCGGTGTTATAGACGGATCAGGTGTAATTGACGTACATTCGCACGGCCCCCAGCAGTCGCCGGCATCGTTGCAGGTCTGGGTGCCGTCGGGCTGGTTAAGACCGGGACACGGACAATCGCGTTCGTCGCCCGGGCTGCAGGTATCGGCCTCAACACAGGTAATGGGGTCGCTGGGCGCATCCCGCACGCAGCGTACATCACCCAGGCTGCAAATATGATTAAAATTCAATCCGCCGATCTCAAACAAAACATCGGCTATCCAGAGAGGATCATCACTTGCTTCATTAATGGCCCAGGTTTCCAGATGGTGGTCTGCGGAAAACGGATCTTCTTTGTCGCACGTTCCCTCAATACCGCTTTTCCAGTAGCAGCCGTTCGTGCCGGGACCGCCGAACATTTCACCGCCCACACAGTCGAGATTATATCCGTCCAGCTTGGTGCTTCCGGCGGTTATAGGACAGTCACCGCCTGTTTCCGTTGCCGGGTTACCGGCGATCAGGGTACGAAGTTCATCGATGGTCGGCAGGCGCCAGTCGTCATAGCCGCCCAGCACCAGTTCATTACAGTATTGAACGGCAACTTTCGACCTCAGGCCCACATCGCTGTAATTGTATGCCTCGCGCTGTGGGTTCTGCCAGCATAAATCCGTTTCCGGGTCGCACCAGACCGAATAGTCTGTTTTGGCCCGGTATTTCAGTATCGTTCCGCCGGTTCCGACAATATACATCTCCTGATCAGAGGGCCCCCAGATGTCTTTTAAATCGGCGGTTGTGCCGACATCGGCACTGATATCGCTCCAGACCGATCCGTCGTAGTGCAGAACAGTACCGGCATCGCCCACGGCATATACATCGTCCGAGGCCGGGCCCCACACCGCCAGCAGGTTAATAGTGGTGGGGGTAGTCATTCGGGTCCAACTGCTGCCGTTGAAATGAAGTATCACGCCGCCGTGCCCCACCGCGAATATATCACTCATGCTCGTTCCCCAAACACCTTTGATGTCTTCAGATGTCGGTGTCGACCACGGGTCCAGATCATGATGGCCCCAGAAATCTTTACCGTCATAGTCGGCAACCAGACCGTCTTCGCCGACCACGATGGTATTGCCCTCGGGTGAGGTCCAGGCCCCATAGAGGTCTTCTGAGTAATGATGCTGTTCCTGATCGTCGAAGCTGTCGCCGCTGCCGTCATACATGTTGTAATACTGCGGCACGAAAAAAACCCAGATAGTGTTTGTTTTGCCCACCGCGAGCATATTGCCGGTGTCGCTGTCCAGACCGCTGATTGCCCGCAGGGGCTTGTTGACGGCATTGCCGAACACTTTGTTCCAGCCGTTGCCGGTATTTCTGAAAATACTTCTGTAATCACCTACGGCGTATACATTGTCGGCACCGGTTCCGTACACATCGTAGAGCATTTTGTCTTCGCCCACATTAGACAGGCTCCAACTGCTGCCGTCATAATTCAAAACCGTACCGGAGGCGCCGACGGCAATAATATTGTCCTCCGCACTGCCCCAGATACCTCTCAAATGAGCTGTGGTACCCGTATCAATTACTTCCCAACCGGCAAGTGACGTACCGGCTACAAAAAGCATCATAAGCACCGCCAGACCAGCCGGCACCAAATATTTTCCACATTGTACGTTTTTCATAAATGCAACCCTCCATTTCATACGCTTTTAAGTCCCCTGATTTATTTTTCCAAAACTATTCGACGATTAGTGCGTATCCGAAATCATAAGCATCCCCCCTCTCGTATGTTCCTGCGGAAACATATTTCCGACTTCTACGGGGTATGGTGCCAGAAGGGTACGCGCATGGCAATACTCCTTAAATACGCGCATAGTACGCATAAAAATCACGTATTTTATATCAGGGAAAGCGGTAGGATAAATGAAGCAAAGGGAAAGATCAGCAGTGCGGACTTTTGATTTTCTCAAAAAGCATCATGGCCATAATTATATAATTATTTTAATTTTAATGACTATTTTTAAAGGCAGGGAAAACTACGTAATCTAAACTCCTAACGACACATACAATCCCGCTGGCCATGATACCAATTATTTAGTATTGCAAAGGAACACTATTACTACGGTAAAAATGCAGGTATTATTCCTGGGAAAGCAGGTAGGTTCTGAGGTTGATTTTTTCATTTTTCAGTCCCAGCTTTTTACGGATGTTGTCGCGATGTCCCTCAATAGTACGGGGCGACAGGTTGGACAGCTCCGCAATCTCCTTTGTGTTTTTACCCATTTTTATGAGACCGGCAACATGAACCTCCGTAGGGGTGAGTTTAGATATTTTTATGGAGTGGGCAAAAGGCGACATAATATCGTTCAGATTGGATCTGACAATATCCAGACACGACTCCTGCATGTCGTTTAATGTGCTTTTCCGGATTTTGTCAAGATAGGGCATCACCAGTTCATTAAAAGTTGCAGTCATTTTCTGTTCCAGGGACTTCCGTTCCTCGTCCCGGTTTTTAAGCAGTACGCGCAGGGCCGTGTTGGTCTCCTCAAGGCTCTCGGTTCGCTCCCTGACCTTGATTTCAAGCTGACTGTGGGCGGTCTTTAAGGCCTCTTCGGCTTTTTTCCGTTCCGTAATATCACGGTTGATGGAAGTTACATAGATGTGATCGCCGCTGCGCCATAGTGAGCTGGAGTTCTCGACGGCGATGACCTGCCGGTCTTTGGTGTAAGCATACCCCTCAAGGGGGTTTCTTTGCAGGGTATTCTCGCCGGTCTGCATGAGCTGCCGTAATGCCTCGCGGTGGGTATTGCGAAACAGGGGCGGAATCATCTCAAAAAAAGACATACCCACCGCCTCTTCAGCGGTATAGCCGTACAGGACCTCGGCACCATGGTTCCACGACACTATTTCACCCTTTTCATCGACTGTTATAAGTGCGTCCCGGGCGGTTTCCACAACAGAGCGGTACCGGTCTTCACTTTCCCGCAAGGCAATCTGGGCCTGTTTCCGTTCCGTTATATCACGGACCGAAACAATGAGGGCCGGACTATGTTCGACTGAGGCCCGAAAATTGTTTATCTTCGCGTCAACGGTAAAAACAGTACCGTCTTTTTTCTGGTATACCGTTTCAAAATGGCTTGCATAGTCGATATGGTACATTTCTTCTATCATATCGGGGTCGAGCGAAGTCTTCTCGGGGTCGGGTGTAATGTCGACAGCAGGCATACCGACGAGCTCGTCCTCACTGTAGCCGAGCATGTCACACAGCGATTTGTTGACACTGACGATCGTGCCCACATCGTCGGTCACATAGATGCCGTCGCCGGTGGTATTGAAAATATCTTCAAGAAAGTCGTAGGCTTCCTGCATGTCGGCTTCAAACTGTTTGTGGTCGGTAATGTCACGCACACACACAATGATTGCCGAAGTAAACCCGGCAAGATTTTCGGTATTGCGAACGCTGAGGCCCACCGGAAAAACAGAGCCGTTCTTTCTTTTATAGTAGGCCTCAAAGATATTGACGTTTTTTGTGTAGTAGTCTTCAAACTGTTTCGTATAATCAACGGCAATGCCGTCTTCGGCGGCTTTTTCAACAACTGCGGGGTCGTTCTGCTCAGGGTAAAATTCGGTACTGTACATCCCCACAATCTCTTTTTCACTATACCCGGTCATGTCACAGAGTGTTTTGTTGGCCATTAAGATATAGCCCATGTCATCGGTTACATAAATGCCGTCGCCGGTCATATTGAAAACCTTCTCCAGAAAACCGTAGGCGGCCTTCAGTACGGCCTCGAAATGTTTGCGCTCCGTAATGTCACGCACACACACGATAACCGCGGTTGTCGGGCCGCTCTCATCAAAGATGTTGGTTACCCGGAGCGCCACCGGAAAGGTTGATCCGTTTTTATGTATATACGACGTTTCAAACAGGCTGGAAGAACTGAGGGCGACCATCTCCTTCAGATCAATGTCCGACACAGGGGCTTCAGGCATCAGATCGGCCCCGTACGAGCCGATAAGCTCTTTTTCGCTGCGGCCGAGCATGTCGCACAACGCCGGATTGGCCTGCACGATGTAGCCCTTCTCATCGGTCACAAAAATGCCGTCACCGGTCATGGTGAAAATCCCCTGGTACAGACGCTGGTCGACCGGGGCGGCGATTGTCTCGTCGTGTGGTATTCCTGTGGTATCCATTTGTGCCCTGCCGGATAAAATGAGATGTGTACAGTTGCTCCGCTTATACCCTACCCCATTCATATAACAAAATCACTTTTTTTTCAAATTGCAACACTGCTCCTCTCTTCCAAAAATTTCACGGATCAGCAATTACATATCTGTATTAATACTCACCAAAAATCAGGTTTTGACCAATATCTTTTCAAAAATTGATATGCTATTGATAGGTGAATTTTTTCCAACCAACCTATTATTTATTCACTAACAGAAGGGGGACAATCATGAAAAGAAAAAGAAGAAATGTAAAACTGCCACTGTCAACAATTTTGTTCTGCTGGGTATTTCTCTGCATCTTGCCGGCTTATGCGGACGATATCAACAACTGGTCTGAATGCACGCCCTACGATTACAATAATGACGCTGTCAGTGAGTTGGCCTGTATCCGCAAAGGCACAAATGTCAATTATATTTATTACCGTGACAATACTGAATTCGGCGATTGGACACAGGTCGGTACAAATCAGTTCACCCAGATAATTTCCTTTGATGCTGATGGTGACGGTTATCATGATGATTTGGCAGGCATCAACAGCAGTAACAGTTACATCCTTTATAATATTCGCACCAGCGGCAGTTGGGGAGGTTGGACCAGCATCTCATCAAATGCGTTTCAGTCCATCGCACGGTATAAAGATAACGGCATCGTCGCTGTAAATATGAATGGTAAAATTCTATATACTCAATTCAGCAATAACTCTCACAATGGCTGGAGCGTAATTCAAACATCAAACATGCAAAAGGTTATCAGTTTCGACCAGGATAGCGACGGCGTAAATGATGATCTAGCGGCTCTGGATTCATCAGGCCATGTTTGGTATTCTACAAATTTATCAACATTTACTCAAATTGGCACCAATCAACTATCTCACCTCATCAGCTGCGATGCAGACAGAAACGGTTATGATGATGATCTGGCAGGTATCAATTACAATAACTATGTTATTTACACCACTGATTTATCCAATTGGACTTCCAGAGCAGATTACAAAGTAAAAGACGACATTACTGCCGGTGATTTTGATGGAGACGGTACAAAAGATGATCTTGCAGTCATTTTACATAATGATGAGGGGGTCAATGCGGACAAGGTAATGTACCTTATCATGCCATATACAGGATATTACAACTTCAACGGCCCCATCGGCGATAATTTTTTTGATCGTCTTTTTGCTGAAAACTACTGTCCGGATAATGGAAATGATCCGGATGAAATCGCCGGCATTAACCATAATGAGCATGTGAAATACACGATCAACAGCTTGGATTCCTGGTCATCCGAATCACACTGCTGCGGTGACGGTACGACCGATTATGACGGCGAGAATTATTTTGAAACCTGCGATGGTTCCGATACCACAAACTGCAGTGCCGGATATCCCTGCACATCGTCATGCACCTGCGAATCCTGCGGTGATGAATACCTTAACACCAGCATTGAAGAATGTGAAAACGATTCGCATTGCGGCACCAACGAAATGTGCAGCAACTGCGATTGCGTGAACTCATGCGGTAACGGAGTGAAAAACACCAATGAGGTCTGCGACGGTACCGACGGCTGTTCCGACGGGTACGCCTGCAACAGTTCCTGCTCAGCCTGCGAATACTGTGGGGACGGCGTGAAGAACGGTAACGAAGTCTGCGATGGAACCGACGGCTGCTCCAATGGCTACACCTGCAACAGTGCCTGTACAGGTTGTGGATTCTGTGGTGATACCGTGGTAAACGGCAACGAGGAGTGTGAAAGCGACAGCGACTGCACGAACGGAAGGGAATGCGTTCCCGACCACTGTACATGTGCGTCAATTTACGGCACCCTGACTAACTGCTCCTCACAACCGGTCTCCGGAATCAGCATGACCCTGCAGCATGTTGTTTGTGGTACTGTGGAAGGTGTTACCGAAACCTATTCAAACACGAATGGTGTCTACTGGTTTACCGGTTCTCTAGCCGATGAAACCGCATATAAAGTAACGGAAACAACTTTCAACGATACTATTGATTTCAACTGCAACAAGAACAACCTGATCTGGAACAGCGACTGCGCAACAAACGAGTATCCGCTGGACAACCCCTATAACTTTACTGAAAAAGGCTGTCCGTAATATAACAAGTCAACAAGAGTGAAACAGCAAAGGCAGAACATACGCTGTTCTGCCTTTGCTTCTTTTATAGCCCACGTAAAAGCTTATGTAATTTTGTCCAGCACCTGCCGGTAATATTCATCTGTGACACACAGGGATTTTGTGCGCTTACTGTTGATTTTGGTCAGCAGATATTTCAATTTCTGCATCTGGCGATAGCGTTTCCCTTCATCGGTGCACCCCGGCAGCATTTCCAGAATGCTGTTCACCTCTTTGCGCTCTTCCACCTCGGGCGGCACATACCCTGCATTTTTCAGCACGGTATATGCCATGCGTAAATGCTCCGGAATGGTCGCATCATTTGTCCAGTTTCAAGGGTTTACCACGGCCGGGCAACCGGTCAAGATGGCCTTTTTTAATAGCTTCAGCTACCTTGTGATCAGTAATTTTTCTAAGAATATCCATCCACTTACTTCTCATCCGTTAAGTATTTTATTCTTAGCCGATATGGGGAAAATAGTGTATAGTACAGCCTGGTACACTTTGAAAATTTGGCATATATAAGGATATGTGCACATGAAAATCAAAACCCAGATATCCCTGTCATCGTTCATCATCATTTTCATAGCGGTTGTTGCCTGTGCATGTGTGGCCGTTGTCAGCATAACGATCCGGTCGAACCAGAGCATTGAAGAGTACCGGGTTGAGGAAATTGCTAAAACCAGGCACAAACTTGAAGACCTCGTCAATACCGCCTATGCCGTAGCAGATACCCTGTATACCAATTCCCGTGACCGGCAGTATCTTGAAAATCACTACGGCCTGCGGCTGCGCACCATTATCGACCTTGCCTTTTCCGTACTGACCGATTATGCCGACCAGGCCGCCGGCGGGAAGATTTCACTGATCCAGGCAAAACGCAAGGCATTCTACGTTCTGAGAAACATGCGCTTTGACGACGGCAAAGGCTATATCTGGATAAACGATACCACACTACCCTATCCTTCCATGGTCATGCACCCTACAATACCGGCCCTGAACAATACCGTTCTGGACGACCCGCGGTTCAACTGTTCCCTGTCCAGCGACGGCAACCTTTTTAAAGAGTTTGTCGATATCTGCTCAAAAAACGGCTCGGGGTTTTCGTACTACCGCTGGCCCAAACCCACGGCCCAGGGGCTTGTCCCCGACGTGCCCAAGCTGTCCTACGTGCGGCTGTTCAGGGAGTGGGACATTATCATCGGCACCGGCATCTACATTGACGATGCCATTGCCGATGCCGAACATATGAGCATCGATGCCATCAGCTCCATGCGCTACGACGACAACGTGGGCTATTTCTGGATAAACGACACAACGCTGCCGTACCCGAAAATGATTATGCACCCGACCCTGCCGAAGCTCAACGGCACCACTCTTGACGCCCGGGAATACGATTGTGCCCTGGGAATAAAGCAGAACCTTTTTCAGGCCGCCGTTGAAGTGTGCAATAAAGAGGGAAGCGGGTTCATCGAGTACCTGTGGCCCAAGCCCACCAAGGACGGCCTGACGGAACCCATGGCGAAACTGTCGTACGTGAAAATGCATAAGGGGCTCGGCTGGGTTATAGGGACCGGCGTCTACCTCGACACCATTGAGCAGGCAATACAGCAGAAAACCGACAGCCTGGTAAATCAGCTTCAATACCTGGTGATCAATATCGTCATCATACTGTTTTTTATTATGCTGGCGGCCATTACCGTGTCTTTTATCTCCGCCGACACCATCACAAAGCGGCTGCACCTGCTGATCGACGCTATGAACCGGATCAGCAAAGAGGGTTTTTCCAACACCCGGGTAGACCTCGACGGCGCCGAGGAGATCGACAAGCTGGGCAATATTTTCAACAACATGATGGATTCTCTGGGAGAGGCGGTTAAAAAGCTGCAGGAAACCACCGCCGCCAAGGAGCGCATTGAAAGCGAGCTCGTCATTGCGCGCCAGATCCAGATGGACATTCTGCCCAAGATCATCCCGCCCTATCCCGACTGCCCCGAGTTCAAGCTGTTTGCCTCCATAGAGCCTGCCAAGGAAGTGGGGGGCGATTTTTACGACTTCTTCTTCATCGACGAAAACCGCTTCTTTTTCACCATCGGCGATGTGTCCGGCAAAGGGGTGCCGGCGTCACTGTTCATGGCCATAACCATTACCCTGATGAGAATGTCCTCTGCCAACGACATACCGCCCCATGAGGTGCTCACCAAGGTGAATGCCGAGCTGGCGCGCGACAACGACAGTTGCATGTTTGTGACCATTTTTTGCGGCATCATGGACGCCCGGACCGGCGAAGTGCAGTTTGCCAACGCCGGCCATAATCCGCCGTATGTTTTAAAGGCCGACGGCACCGTTGAAGCGGTTGCCCCATCCGGCAATATGGTAGTTGCCGCATTCGAAGAATCCGGATACAACCTTCTGAACATTAAACTGTCCCCGGGCGACGTACTGTTTCTCTATACCGACGGTGTTACCGAGGCATTGAACCCCGAAGATGAACTTTTCTCCGAAGCGCGCCTGGAACGGTGCCTTGCGCACAATAAAGGAAATGGTGTTGAATCGATAACAAAAAGCGTCAACCAGGAAATAAAAGGGTTTACCCAGGGAATTGTACAGTCGGATGACATTACCATGCTTGCCATAAAATATATGGGCAAAGCATAAGAATTTATGACGAGTTACATTTTGACGGCACTCACCTCTGTCCGCGGTAGCTTCGCGTCACCGGTTTCGTTCCTGTAGCCGCATAAACCTGCACTGTTTTTCAACGAGTCCCTTTTTAGCCATATGGATGCACATGAGCGGGATTACCTCTGATCTTTGCCGCACGCCCAGCCCGGCGGCCGCTCAAAACAGTCATGTATAATTTCAATAATTTATTTCATAATTAATTATAATATGCAATTTTTCGCATATTTTATATTCATTACAATACAGAAATGCCTTAAAAAATAATTTTTACTATCTATATACCGTATAATATAGTATACTAAGTATTTGTATGGTAAACTACTGGTCAAAAGTCACGACATAAGTAGTTAAATCTCATATACTTTTGATAAGGATGCAATACTCAGTAAAAAGATACGTAAAAGCATACACTTAATCTTTTGGTTCTATTCCATTTGTTGTAGTTTCTTTCCCTAATACTAATATAGGGATATCCGCTATGAAAAAAATATCGTTTTTTTCTAAAAAGTAAAACTTTTTATTGGTTTGAATTTCAAGAATAAAGTATAATAATCAGAAATGACTTAGAAAAAACTAAGACTATTCCAATCAGGTGGGGAAATGAAACAAAAAGTACTTTCAATTATTTTTCTTACAGCGGCGCTGCTTGCGTGGGGCACTGCGGGTTTCGGCGCAGAAAGACAGCAGCTTTTTTCATTCGGGACCATAAGCGGAACCTGCTTTAATGATGTAGATCAAAACGGAATCCTGGACGATACGGAACCGGGCATTTCCGGCGTAACCGTTACCTTGAAAAAAATATCTATTCTCGGCTTTTCAATGCTCGACATGGGGTCAGCCGACTCCAGCGCCGACGGAACATACAGCTTTACCGACCTGCCCATCGGCCTGTACCTGCTTGAAGCAAGCGATCCCGAGGGCGCCCAAAGCACGACCTCAAATAAACAACTGGTGTTTGTCGGCTTTATCTTCAGGAGTCCGATTGTCGATTTCGGCGATTATCTGTCCTCCGCAACAGATGTCCCGGCCGTCAGCATCTCGGCCGACAAAATATCCATCGAGTCGGGCGAGTCAGTGACGCTCTCCTGGACATCCCAGAACGCCGACACGGTATCGATCGACAACGGCATCGGCGAGGTGGATGCTTCCGGCGAGCTGGAAGTCTCGCCCGCTGCCACAACGACCTATACCATTACCGCCTCGAAAATCGGCGCTTCCGGCACGCAAACCGCCACCGACAGCGTGACCGTTTCCGTTATTCTGCCGCCCCCTGCACAGGAAAGGCCGAGCATCCAGATAACAACCGAGCCGGGACAGATTATTGAAGGCGAAAAAGCCGTTATATCCTGGATCTCGCAAAACGCAACCTCGGTTACCATCAACAACGGCATCGGCCAGGTAGCCGCCAACGGCTCCATAGATGTATTCCCCGACACAACCACCACATACATCTTTACCCTGTTCGGCCCCGGAGGCCTTAGCACCGCTTCTACTACGGTAACCGTGTTGTCCACGGCAACGGGCGGGGGTTCCAACCCGGGCGGCGGCACAACCACGACGATTCCACCGTCGGATCCGGTTGTGCAGATTGTCATTACCATGCCTTCTTCCGGCACAAGCGTGACCGACTGCAACAGCATCATCGAACTGGCAGCCTACAGCCGGTATGAATCCGGCACAACCGGCACCTCCGATCCCATTGTTTGGGCCTCAAACCGCGATGGAGAACTGGGCACCGGATCAAACCTGTCGGTATCGGCCCTGACCTACGGCGAACATACTATTACAGCCTCCTATGGTTCTGTTTCTTCGGAAATCACCTTAAACATAGGGTGTAACACTACCTCGTCCACAACCGTAACACAGCCGCCGTCGGGATCGACATACAAGGGCGGCGATACCATCCCGTTTCAAGTTCCGGGAGGTTCTTCGCCTTCGATTAACGGGCTCTTTAAAGTCATCGACCCGCTGCCGGCAAGCCCTGTCTGGGTCTGGATTTCATCAATCGACAGCGTTATCGGGTTCGACAACTTCGATGCCGACGACCTGTCATGCGGAGCGCATACGATTTACCTGCTTCCGGTATCCCTTGTGTTTCCCAACTACCCCAACGATGTCGACTTCAACATTTTACCGGGGGACTTGACCGGCATACCGCTTAACGCGTATCCCCGGCTTGATATATTCGTCTGCGACGAAGAGGCTGAAGTGCTTATCAATTCACCGGTACCCGGCTCCGAGTACACCGGCTGCGCAGATACCATCACGTTCAATACATCGGCCGGCCTGGGCGGCAGCGATGTCACCGACGATTATGACTATGTATGGGAATCAAGTGTCGACGGCGTCCTGACTGTTCCGGCATCCGGGCAGGACGATAACTTCACACTGCCTGCCGGAGAGCTCTCCAACGGCTACCATACCATAACCCTTACCGCCTACGACGGCGATACCGTTGTCAGGGAAGTGACCACTTCGATCCTTGTTGCCTGCGATAAAAAGCCGGTGCTGATCATCCTGCAGCCCGATTCAGGCACGCCCTACAATTGCGGCGATACCCTGGAGCTGGTTGCCGCGGCAACAGATTACAGCGGCGGCACCGCAAACCTGAGCGCTATCACATGGTCGTCAAGCGTCGACGGTGATCTCGGTTCAGGCAGCCCCCTCAGCATTGCCGTAGAAGACCTGACTTTCGGCTACCATGTTATCACCGCCACCGTCGGCGATACCGCGGAAGGCACCACGGCAAAGGCCGTTATCAGCATCAACAACAACTGCTCCAAACCGGACTTGATTGAGCTCGTATCATTTGAAGCCTTGCTTTCAGGCGACTCGATTACCGTTAGCTGGGAAACTGCAAGTGAAATCGACACGGCAGGCTTCAACCTGTACCGGGCATCCGACGCATCAGGTGACTATCAAAAAATAAATAATATGCTCATCCCGGCCGAAGGGTCGGCAACCACCGGTTCCGTCTATTCATTTACCGATGGTATCGTAAGCACCGGCACAACATACGTCTATCTCCTGGAAGACATCGATGTAGTCGGCACACCCACATTTCACGGACCCATTGAAGTAGATTTTTAAGTTCGTCACACAATTCCGACAACAAAAAAGCAGGACCCCCGCGGTCCTGCTTTTTTTATTACGTTACAGTATGAATTTCGGTGGAATTCTTTGGGAATTTCTTTTGCCTGCAGGTACACTCACTTTCATAATAGCCCCTTTATGCAATTATTATGCTATACATGTATTTTATGCTATTTTATTCTAATTATAAATTATTTATTACATTTAGCAAAAAGAAGAAGCGTATAGCAACAGCATTACGAGAGGCGCATCAGGCAGGATAAAACTCAGATGAAAAGGCATTACCGGACTGTCTGGGTAATCGTTGCAGTGCCCGGCCGGGCACTGCTTTCGTTCGTGTAAAAAAAACATCTGTGGATCAAGGTGCGGTACTTAGTTGTTGCCGGCCTCTTCCACGGTGGGGGGCGCTTCGGTTCCAGCCGCTTTTTTATTGACGAAGACCCAGGTTATCTGGCCTTCTTCGATGTCACCGTACTTTTCCTGCAGTGAGGCGAGAATGGCCTCTTTTTCCCGGTTGATGTGGTCTTCATTTTCGGCAAGTTCACCGTTGGCCAGTTTGGTAACTTCAACCCGTTGAATTGTCTCACTGTAGGGGATGATGGTGTGTTTTTTCATTGCGATGGTTTTTCTTAATCGTCCGGTTTGAAACTTCAGGTTCATGTCGGCACACACTCCTCTCAACTGTTATCGTGTCACGTTGCGTTGGAATTTCTTCTCAAGTACCCGGCTCTTCATTATGCGATGGTTTCTTCCGTTTCAGCCCCGAACGTATTGTACCTGCTAATAATCATTAGGGCAAAACATTTTTAAAAAAACTAGAAAGATAAAACTTTTAGTGATATACTTTTTGTTTGTTTTAAGCATACGATTAGAAAAAGAGGTATACACAATACTATCACATATATCGAAATACAGGATAAGGAGACACGAACATGTATAAACTTTTGACACTTAACAAAATATCTCCTAAGGGTCTGGATCTGCTGCCCCGCGACGACTATGAATATGCTTCCGAGTTGGTAAACCCCGATGCAGTGCTGGTGCGCAGTCAAAAAATGCACGACATGGAAATACCCGCATCGGTCAAAGCTATCGGCCGCGCCGGTGCCGGCGTCAACAACATTCCGGTAGACCAGTGCTCCGAGAAAGGCATTGTTGTTTTCAACACGCCCGGTGCCAATGCAAACGGCGTTAAAGAGCTGGTGCTGATGGGCCTTTTCATGTCCTCCCGTAAAACCTATCGCGGCATTACCTGGGCCAAAGGCCTTAAAGGCAAGGGCGCTGAGGTGTCCAAGCTTGTTGAAAAGGGAAAATCAAATTTTACCGGCCCGGAAATCAAAGGCAAAAAGCTCGGCGTTGTGGGCCTGGGTGCCATCGGCGTTATGGTTGCCAACGATGCCCTGGCGCTGGGCATGGAAGTAGCAGGCTACGACCCCTTTATGTCCGTTGATTCGGCCTGGGGTCTTTCGCGCAGCGTAAAAAAGGCCATCAGCCTCGACAACCTGCTGGCCGAATCCGACTACATTTCAATCCACATGCCCCTGAACGATGAAACCCGTGGAAAAATAAACAAAGAAAAATTCTCTCTTATGAAAAAGGGCGTGCGCATCCTCAACTTTGCCCGGGGCGAGCTGGTCAACAATGCCGACTTACTCGACGCCATTGAGCAGGATATTGTCGACCGGTACGTTACCGATTTCCCGACCGACGAACTGCTGGACATCGACAACGTAATTCCCATTCCGCATCTCGGCGCTTCCACCCCCGAATCGGAAGAAAACTGCGCCGTTATGGCCGTCAATCAGATTCGCGACTATCTTGAGCACGGCAACATAAAGAATTCGGTTAATTTCCCTAAGTGCACACTGCCCTCTTCCGGGACCCAGCGCATTACCATCGCCAACAAAAACGTGCCCAATATGATCGGACAGTTCACGCAAATCCTGGCCGAGCAAAAAATCAACATTTCCGATTTCCTGAACAAAAGCCGCGGGGACTACGCCTATAATATCATTGACATTGACGGCACAGTAAGCGATGATGTTATCGAAAAACTGCGTAACGTCGAAGACGTTATTATGGTAAGAGTCATCAAATAAGGGTACACCAATTCACACAACCATTTTTCAGGGAGATACACACTATGCAACGTAAGACCCTATCAATCATAACCTGTATTATTTTTCTCTTTATCGGAAGCACCGCCTATGCCGGTCAGTCAATAACGTTCGCCGACATCGACGATGTAAAGGCCGAACTGCTCAACATGCAGGAAGACTTTCTGGAGCTGGATGCTTCTTCGACCCCGGCGCTTGCCACGGCGCAACTGGTTGTTGCTGAAATCGTTGAGGTTGCCCAGGCCGACAACGGCACAGCAGGGCTCCTGCCCTCTGAATGCCTCGGTAATCTGTTCTCAATCGGTGTACAGATTATTTCAATTTTCCAGGGACTGTCCAACAGCAGCTCGGGCGAGTGCGCCGCAATCTCCCTTGTGCAGGACCTGACGGCCGTAACGGTCTCCATCATGGACCTGAACCTCTGCATCGCCACCTATTCCGATCCGCCCGACCAGGCTGCAATCGACCAGATCACCGGACAGATCGCTTTCATGAACGGCGTGAACGTGTTTCTCAATTTCGTCAAGAGCCTTCTCGGGTGCTCGGCGTAAATTCTTTCACATAACCGCACACAAAAAAAGGCGCATTAAATAATGCGCCTTTTTTATTGTCCTGTGAGTTTGTTGGAGCAATGATCCAAGCCTATAAGGCGTGCCTGATATTAAGGCTATAGAATTTTGCAAATTGCTCTAATATGTGAAGCATTGATTACTAAAAGCATTTACCGTTGATAAGTTACGGGCCTTATTAATCCCGTTGCAACGCAGCCGCAGTAGAATTTTTCGTTTGTTTTGGGACTAACAGTACGTCGCAGCGACAAAGGGTGAGCACAACGCCGTAGGTGAGCGTTTTCCACTATCATGAGAGGCTGTCGGAAAGTGTCCAGATTCAAGGCGTGCGGTATTGTGAGGAGTGAGGAGCGATAGTCTCAAATCAAGCGGGAATTCGTAGCGAGGGTGTCGAAATGTCTGGAGATACAGTCTGCACACACCGGAAGCCGAAGAATCGTACTCATCGGTACGTTGATGAGGCTGCAGGGAGTACAGACTGTAGATTTGGGCATTTCGGCAGCCGCAGTAGAATTCTTCGTTTGTTTTGGGACTAACAGTACGTCGCAGCGACGAGCAATGCACACAACGCAGAAGATGGATGCTTTCCGGCAGCCTCTCCTACTTTTTTACTTGCTTACCACTTTCATCATACTCAGTGCTCCCCTGCAGCTTGCCGGCCTTGTAGCGGAACACGGCCTTGACCTTGCCGTTTATATAGTACTGCTTGCTTTCCCCGTCGAGAAGGCCCTCTTTAAAAAGCATTTCCTGCTTTATCTTGCCGTCTTCATAATATTCCTTGCTGAACCCGTTGAGCAGGTCGTTTTCAAACCGTTTCTCCATCCACAACTTGCCGCTTTTGTAAAACTCTTTGCTGATACCTTCGAGCTTGTCGTTTACCAGTACGGCCTCGATGCGTTGGTTGCCCTCTTCATCATAGGCCTTGCTGATACCCTCCTGCTTGCCGTTTTGGTAGTTAACAATCTCCATAAGCGTACCGTTTTCGAAAAAGGTTTTGCTTATGCCGTTCAGCAGACCGTTGTTGTAGTTAAGCTCGGCCTTCAGGGTACCGTTTTCGTAGTACACCTTTGCTGTGCCGTGCAGGTTTCCCTGGTTATAGTTTTCTTCCATCTGCAGGGTACCGTTTTTATAGTACCAACGCGTTACACCGTGCTGACGTCCGTCCTGTATATTTTTTTCAAACAGCACGTTGCCATTGGGATAATGGTCTTTCTGCACTTCGGCCCGCACTGCGGTGTTCAGTAAACATATCATGAGAAACGTCATACACGTTCCGGCAATTGTTTTCATCAGTTTGTAACCTTTTTGATTGTGTGTGTAGTTTCAGGATTTTCCTTCAAGCCCGCCTGCATAGGCAAGCAGCTTTTGCCAGGTACCCTGATCGTCGATCTTGATTTCCCCGCCGGTTAAAAACATGCTGTCCGATTCGCCGTATATTTCCTTGCTCCACTTGACGGTAATAAGCGTTTCCAGCACATCATGATCTTCGGGCATAATGATGTGCACCCCGATCCGTTTGCCGAACGGTATCTTCTCAGGCATACGCAGCCGAACCCCTTCCTGACTTATTTCCATAACCCGGCAGGCACGCGGATTGTTGTCATCGTCGGTTGTGTACATGGCATCCAAAGCCGTTTCATAGCGTACAAATTTTCTCTGGTCTTCCATGGGGTCCCCTTTTTTACCCTTTGTTAACGCCGTCAGCACGGCAGTCTGGTCGACGGTTTCTCTGGCTAACCATAGCAAAATTCAGCCCGAAAGTGAATCTATTTAAAACCGCATTGTAAATAGTAACATTCAATTGGTATAGTATATTTAAGGTATTTTTCTGATTAATCAGGCATTATATATATAATATGGTTCTTGCATTAACGGGGAAGATACCATACAATATTATATCCTGGCAGGACAGCCATGCCGAGGCAGTAGGCAGTCCGGCCGAACACATTCGTACACCACATGTCTGTTGAAAGGGGCGTACGCCGCCATTCTTCTGGAGCGTAAATTCTGATGTCGATCAAGGGCAACATCAAAACCTTCTACCTGTCCAGTCTGTTACAGATACTGAGTAACGACAAGAAAACCGGCGTTCTTACCATTGTCGACGGTTCCAATACCGTTGAAATTTATCTGAACGACGGCACCATCGTCTTCGCCTCAAGTTCCCAGGAGCAGGAGCGCCTCTGCTACTACCTGGTCAGCGAAAACATCGTCAACCAGGAAACCATCGACCGCTGCATGCAGGCGGCCGAAGCCCACGGTGTAAAAATCGGCAAGGTGCTTGTCGACCAGGGATACATTTCCGCCGAAGATTTAACCGACATTATCCACGACCAGGTCCAGAACATCATTTTCAACCTTTTCCTGTGGGACAACGGAGATTTTGAATACCTGGACAAGGAATTCGACCTCTCAGGGCAGATACAAACCGAATTCGACACCATGGAGATCGTTCTGGAGGCCTCCCGCCAGGTGGACGAAATATCTGTTCTGCGCAAACAGTTGCCCAATGAAAACGAGGTGCTGAAACTGTCCGAGGGTGCCGACCACGATCTGCAAAAACTCAACGAGGACGAACGGCCTATTCTCGCCCTTGTCAACAACAAGCGGACCATCAAAAAAATTATACACGACAGCGGCTACGACGACTTTTCGGTGTACAAGGTCCTCTACTCCCTGGTATCTTCGGGCATTGTTGAAAAGTCTGAAGAGGCCCAGCAACAGTCTTCGCTTTCGGCCAGTATAGACCTGGACCTGGAAGAGGAACAAGAATCCGAGGAGATACAACTTGCTCTTGAGGACCTGCCGTCCATCCCGGCTGAAAAGCAGACCGACCCGATTCTGGGACCGTCCGAAAAAGAAGAGGCGGCATCCAAAGCCGAGCCTGCTGCAAAGAAGGGCCTGCCGCTTTCAAAAAAACAGCGTACCATTGCCGGTATTGCCGGCGGGGCCATTGTGGTTGCGGCCGTGGTCATGCTGGTGCTGAAGCCCTTTGTTCCGG
>JANQGV010000060.1 GCA_028282925.1 Thermodesulfobacteriota bacterium | reverse complement strand
CATAATTCTTTTCATATGTTACGTTTCCTTTCCGGAGCAAGGAGCCTCACCGGACACCTGCTCTACACCCCTGCACACCGCACACTGCGATTCAGGCACAGCGTGTCCTGCACACCAGTCACCTTCGGCTTTAAACCCTGGAATAAGAGCCGGATTACACCGCGAACACAGGGCCTCCGGCACACCATGGCCGGGGCACATGCCCAGTTTCGCAACCAGGGATGGATCACACCAGGGGCAGTCTTTTTCAGCGATCTGGTGCCTGACACAAAATTCCGGCTGGGAATCGTGGGCATCCGGTCCTTCCGAACGACCGAAGTTAATGTACAGCAAAGCACCGAGTGCACCGGTTATCATCAGCGTTACAGCAAGTACAATATTTTTTGTCATGGTTGAAGATCTCCTTTCTGTTCCTTTACCTGTATATCGTTCATCGCGGTTCCGGCAACTTTGTGCAACAGGGCATGGGCCTTGTTCATGTCCCGTACGGCTTTCAGTAGAGACAGCTTTGCACCGGCAAGCTCTTCCATCGCATTCAGCACGTCGGGAAGACCGGCACGTCCGGCACGGTACCTCTCTAAATTATGCTCAAAGGCCGTGTCCGCTGCAGGTACAATTCTTTTTCGGTACACAGAAACATAATTGCGGGCTGTCATGTAAGATGCCTGCGCAGCGCTGATCTCGGCTTCCAGGCGTGCGATGCAGGATCGTGCTTCATGGTGTGAACGGGCTGCCATATGGCGCATTTCCGCTATGCGGCCCTGGTTGCGGTTAAAGAGCGGCAGAGGTATGCTGATGCCTACCTCAAAAATGTTTTCCCTTTCCGCAGTGTCCCGGCCGTAGGCGCCGCGAAAACTCACGTCCGGTAAACGTTCTGCCTTTGCAAGCGCCAGACGGTATTCAGCGGCTTCGGACGATTTTTCGGCTGCCAGTATCAGGGGATGTTGTCGGCGCACATCGGCAAGCAGGCGCTCCAGATCAATTCCGGGCAGGTTCATCGAAAGTTCGTGGCGTATTCTGTCCTTTGTCACCCGTACTCCCGGGAGGAACGACTGCAGATGTTTTGCAGCCGATGCAATCTTGAGTTGTAAGTTTCTTATGTTGAGTTCAAATGTTGTGGATTTCATCTGTGCCGCAAGCAGCTCGGATTTCGTCGCTGCACTTGCGTCAAAACGTGCTTGTGCTATTGCAAGAACTTCATTTGCATCCGACAACAGTTCCCCGCTGAGCACCAACGCCCTCTCAAGGCATACCAAATCAGTATATGCAAGGCGGATATCGCCCAGCACCTGGTGTATGGTATGTTGCAGGACAAAACGAAGGGACTCTTGCTCTGCGGCGGCGGCTGAAACAGCATTGGAACGCCGTTGTCCTATAATAATCGGCTGTATAATTGAAACCGTGTTTTGGTTGCGGCTGAAATCAACATCACCGGCAGGAATATCCTCGGCCTCAAACTCTATGGTAGGGTTTGGGTACAGACCGGCCTGGCGCAGCCGCCCGGTTGCCGCACTGATATCGTTTTGGGCTGCCGCTATCTCGGGATTGTACTGAAGGGCGGCCTTTAAAAGATCATCAAGGGAAATAGACCTTTCATCAAACAGGTGAAGAAAATCCGTTTGTGCTTTTGAAGTTTCAACTTCAGTTGCGGCAGACGGGTCATTCCGGTGATTGTCCGCTGCTTTTGCATATCCTGCATAAAGGCATACAACAATTGCACAAAGATACATCCGGCATGTTCGAACCATAGTATTCTCACACAAAAATATTAAGGCTGAAAGCGCAACTGTCTTTCAGCAAAACATTTGTTGTAATTGTGAAAAAATCAGGATCGAGGGGGTCTATAGATACCGTGGAGGTAAGGGGAGATATACGCTAATGAATCTAAACCAAGAATGGAAGATGTGAACGAGCAAAATGTTTTGGATGGTTCTGAAGTCAACAGAGAGGCAGTACTATTACAGCAAAAGAATAAGCATGTGTCGCACTTTTCGTCACAACAAGGCGTTGTGGAAGAGTGTTCTTCATTTTCCTGAAGAGCAGGTCCATGTGAAGGTAATTGCATTTCACCACAGCAGGATTTCTCAGTAACATTCTCAGCAACCATACAGCTCTGCTTGCCCCTTGCTGTACCTGAAATAAAACAGTTACAAGCAAAACCGAAGGCCGGAGCCGCAATTTGCAGGAAAATAAGGCAGGCCAGAATTGCGTAATGAATTATTTTCGATTCCACTGTGCTCTTTTTCATTTTCAATGGTATCTCAGCAGGGCGTTATAAGCTGTATGAGTTTGAAAATAGTTACTCAAAAATAATAATTACACAATACTATGTGCTTGTCAAATCACCGACTCCTGTTGGAAGAAAAACACCATGTAAAATCAATTCGTTTCCCCTGGGTCTACAAAGACCGAATGGAGTTGGCAGTTATGAACCTTATCAATATGTTGTAGCGGATTTTTTGTTGCAGAGGTTCAAAATGAGAGACTTTCACTATTACGGCATTAAGTCAAAATTAAACGGATGTCCCCTGTTAGACTCTGCATCTTTCAGCTTCTAATACGGTATTTGTCAATAAGATCGGTCATGGCAGCCTGCACATCGGTATCGCTGTAGCGCAATTGTTTCAACTGCCTGTCCTGCGTCGACAGACCATAGTACAGCACCTGACTTGCGCCGCCGAGCACCTGACGTATTACCTGCGGTTTCAAGCCTTTTTCGATCATACCGCGGCGCTGCCCGTCACGAATGATTGCATCGATCGTTTTCTGCAGGGTGCTGTTCTCTTGTCTGATTTCCTTGTGTTTTTTCTGGAGTTTTTTGTTGGTGATTTTTTCAGAATCCGGCAATCCTTCCTTGACGATGTGGCCCCAATTGAGGTTTTTTCTGTCGCGCCGCATGATATCCCGAAACGTATCAAAAACAGCATGCAGTTTCTCAACGGGATCGTCAAGTTTTTCCAGCTTTTTGGAACACAATGCATTGACGGTTTGAGAAAACAGCAGAATGACTGAAAGCAGTATGTCCAGCTTGCTTTCAAAGTAAAAATGGATCAGACCCTTTGAAACACCGGCTTCGTCTGCAATTTCTTCGATAGTAGCATAATGGTAGCCACGCAGAGCAAATACCTTGATCGCGGCATTTAGAATGAGCTTCTGTTTATCCTTCTTCATCAATTCCTCAACTTCACAGATACAATAGTAAGACTGCTTACAGAAGTCACCCTCTAAAGGTTTAATCCAGACGGACTATCCCATCAGCATTCTGTTTATGGAAGCCGATACATTTAAGCTGTCGGCCGTGACTGGTGCGCAGTTTGACCTACAAGAATAGCAGATCAATACGTTTTCTGCAAGTTGTTGACCGTAAACATATTCGGATTGATATCAATGCTGATGCCCTGAATATCCTGGATGTTGAACCCACCGTGGGTGCGTTGGAAATCGATAAGTGAATATCCGACGATGAAATTCTTCACAGCGCCCGTTTGGGTCTTCTCATCGCTGGTAAACATCATAAATGTCTTCCAAAAACGTCCCAGTTGGTCATAAATCTCAGACCAGCGTATGATATAGGTTTCGGGGCAAACGTACCAGACCCGTTTGCCGTAAACATAATCGGGGTCTTTGTTGATCGCCTCCACCACCAGCAGGTTTGTACGCTCCAAATCCAGGTTGTTCGGCACTACCTGTCCTTTAGCACGACTGATTTTGCCCATATCCTGATGACGACTGCACAAAAGCTCTTTGGTGCCCGTCAGTTTGTAGCTGTTGCGCATGATGTGGCCGTCCCAGAAAAATTCATCGTCATAGATCAGGTCGGTACCGTCGACAGCGTCGGCGCGCTGCTTGGTCGACATACGCCTGATACGTCGAAACTGGGCGTACCACATGTACATAGTGTCGTCTTTTGTCGGATCGATATACCGCATGGAGTAGTACCGTGTGTTGATAAACTCCGGCGGTCCCCACATGTGGATAAAGAGTCCGCGGTGATACCCCTTCGGGTTGTTCGTCAGTTTCGGCCGGGGGTCCAGTTCGGTGCGGTGGATGAAAAACAACTCCCACTGCTCCTGGTCTCCAAAGCGTTCAGAACGGCTCTTCGGGTTTATGTTGGGCGAGTTGCGCTTGTAGTGGGAACTGTCTCCATGGTTGTTGAAATCAAAGTTCCAGGCAATTTCAAGCCCCGTCTTCGGTGCCGGATAGGGAATGCCCGACAGGTCGGCATAGTTGGCTATGGTGCCGTCATTATTTGTTTTAACAAGCGCTGCGTTTTTCTTTGTGGCCTCGATCATCCCCTGTGTTTCAACGATACGCTGATAGGGTACGATGTTGAAATAAAGGCCTTCGGCCGGTGCGCCCCACTTATCGGGATTTTTGTACATCTTCGTAAACGATTCCGGCAGAAACTCGGCTACCTGGTCGACATTGCCGCCGTCGATTTTTTTTCCGGCCCAGGTCTTCTCCCACTGCCGTACTTTTGTCAAGGTATCTCCGGTGTAGGCTGCAACCGGGTACTCGATCTCAGCCGCTACTGCACTACAAACGCCTATCATAAACGTTACGGCAGATAAAACGGTCAGTATGCTCCATTGCCTGTAATACATTCGTATCATAATGGTTTCTCCTTTTGTTAGAACTAAAATTCATACCGCAGACGGAAAATAACGGAGTCTTTGTCGTGATAGGTTCCGTAGGCGTACCCATGCCGCGATCCGTAGAATTTATAGCCCATGTCGATATACCAGTGGCTTCCCGGAAACGAGTACGTCATGGTCGGGGCGCCGAAGTACTTACCGATGCGCGGCTTGTAATTGCCGATGAAGACAAACGTCCACTCGCCGTTGAACATCATCTGCATCAGAAACAGTGAAAATCCTTCGGACGTTGAGTCTCCGGGCCGGTGGTTCAGCGCACTCTTGAACAAATCGTGCCCGTTGTTTCTGATCTTGTCCCAGAAAAACGTCACCGTCACGTCAAGCATTTTACCCCTGCCGATCGTATTGGTTATGCCGGGGATGCGGAATTTGTCGGAATAGGAGACCGCAAATCCGTAAGTATCGCGCCGTGTCCAGTCGTCTATGGAGGAAGATTCCCCCCGGCCTCCCCGGTTAAAAGGCTGGCCCTTGTTGTAAAACCATTCCAAACGCCAGATAGAGCCGCGCAGCCATTCGGCATAATACTGGGCCGTGCCCCCGAAAGTCTGCATACGCTTGTAGTGGTAGACCTTGTAGTCGGGCCAGTCCCCCGGACGAATTGATCCGTTGCGGGATGCCGCCCTGATGGCCGCCGATACATACTGCAAGCTGAAGCCGCCCAGACGCCGTGGATCAGCCACCGGGCTGTCTGATGGTGCGTTCCAGTACAGCAGGGTCCAGTCCACACCCAGCGAGTAGCCCCGCACCCGGAAACCCCATTCGTAGTTCTTCTCCAGGTTCCAGGTCGGCGCGTCACGGTGTATCTTTTCCTGTTGCCAGCCGAAGATGGTCATACCCCGGGCACCAAACGGCTCATCATACGGAACGCCCCAGTGCGTGCCGTCGTAGGGCAGCCGGAACTCCTGAAAATAACCCGGGTTGAAAATAAACTCGAACAGCAGGGCTCCCGGAAGGTTGGTCTGGTAGAAAGTGCGGATCATCCAGAGACCCTTTTTGATTTCTTCCCAGGCGTCGATGCCGGGAACGTTCCAGCGGAAGTCGAGCGGGTTGACGACATCGGCTACTTTTTCAACATCCAGTTGGCCCCAGATAACGATCTGTTTACCCAGGCGTACCTGCAGGGGCCCCTTGATGATGTCTATATAGGCCTCGGTAAGGATGTCCTCATCAAAACTGCGCGGGGAAACGTAGTCCTTGCGGTGGCGGTGATGAATATGTCGGCGCTGATTGTCGTCCAAAAAACCCGAGGCGGCCTCGTACCACCACTTCATACCCGCAAACACCCTCACGGTCAAATCGCTGCTCTCCCGGATGGTATACAGTCCTTCCAGATACAGGCTTGTTTTTGCAAGGTCCAGAGATGTGTCCCGGTACTCTTTCTCACGATCGGACATGTCTGTGCGCACATAGATCGTTTCCTTGGCAAATCCGCTCAGGATCAACGTACCGTCCAAAAGGCGTATGGTGGCTTCAGCCGGTGCGTTCAGGCCTGTACACAACAAAACGGCACCCAGACCCATTACCACTTGATACCAAAATCTTTTTTTCATTCCCCCCTCCTCTCCCAAAAGGGTTATGTAAAGTAAATAAAATCTTCCGCAGTTTTCTTTCTATGTAATAATTTACGGCACGCTGGAGCATGTAACTCCATGTAGGGAAAAATACCTAACAATTTGGATTTGGATCCAAAACCAACTGAAACCATGTTAAATTATTCAAGAATAAAATCAAGTTTTTTATAACTCTGTTATTCTGAACCGGAACAACCGGTTAATCAGGAAAATCCAAGGACACTGTGAGAGCACCAAAGTCGGAAATGTTTCTGGAAATTCTGTTGAAGCGGTGGTTTTTACTCATCTAATAATCTAGGGACACCATACTCGTTTTTTGCTTTTTTCGGACGTCCGCCTTTCTGTGGTGCCAGGTTTCTTCCCAGCTTGTGTTCCAAGTGTTGAATGAAGCTTTCATTGCCCAGCGGACGACCCGTCCTTTCATGCCGACGCAAGGCCTGTGTGTCTGCCTCAGAAAATCCGCTATCCAGTAATCCCTGCCAATCCGGTACCATCTCAAGCAACGGTTTTACCGTTACCAGGCTGTCGATGCAGCCGTTCAGGTGGGCTGCCGCGCTGCTCCATCTGTATTCTGCCGGACAGGTGCAGAGTCCGGCTCTTAAAGGATTCAGTTCAATATACCGTGCCGCAGCGATCACATATGATTCATCCATGACATAGGAAGCAAAACGCCCCTGCCAAAGATGTCCACGCCAGTTCTTCTGAAAATTGATATGACGAGTATAACGCCGGTGGGCCTCGCCGATAGCCGACCTTAACCCTGACTCGGATCGCGGTACTGCTATGAGATGCACATGATTCGGCATAAGACAATAGGCCCATATCTCAACATCGCACCGAATGCACCATTCGGACATAAGGTGGATATATATCTTATAATCATCGTCACAGAAAAAAGTTTCCTGTCGTCGATTGCCCCGTTGGGTAATATGGTGCGGAAAACCGGGTGCTACCACTCTTGCTATACGTGCCATGATGGTATTTATATGATAGTCAGGAAGGGGTTGTCAATCATAAACTAGTATGGTGTCCCCATATTCTGTCCCCATATTCTGTCCCCATATTTCCCCAGATTTTAGGCACAAAAAAAAGCACTTAAAATATTTTTTTAAGTGCTTAAAAAATCAATGGTGAGCCGCCGGGGGCTTTCTTCGTGATCCAGGCTTTGCCCGAATATCATTTGAACAATGCTGTAAAATTCTGGCGCTGGGACTCGCTCCCCAACATCACCAGCTCACAATCAGGCTCGAGAACCGTCGAGGCTGTCGCCGGGACAACTCTGCCATAGGGCAGACGTAACGCCAGCACGTTAAGGCCAGTCCGCGCCCGGATATGACTGGTGGCCAGGGGTTGCCCGGCCAGACTCGCAGGCACGGAAACATAAAATAGATCGAAACCTTCACCCAGGATCACGGACTCTCGATTCTGCAACAGGGACATAACGGCCTCGGCTCCCAGAGACGGGTAGCTCAGCACAAAGTCGGCCCCGGCCCGGTGGATCGCTTCGATGTTACGCTCGTGAGTGATGCGGCTGATCACCCGGATTTCCGGATTCAGGCGACGGCAATAGACCGCCAGGTAGATATTCATGGCGTCATCGTTGGTGGTGAGCAGCACGCTCGGAGCATCTGCCAGCCCTGCCCCCATAATCAAATCCAGGTCAGCCGCGTCGCCGAAGAACAATTTGTCAGCGCCCCCCTCCAAAGAGTGCCGCAGAGACTCCTCGCGCTCGATCATGTGAACGGTAACACCACGGCTCCGGAGGGTTTTGGTGGTGGCGCAGCCGACCTTGCCGCCACCAATCACGAGAACCGGGTTGAAATTGGTATTGTAGATCACCAGGTACGTGTCGAGACTGGTGATTTGTTCTTCAGACCCCGTCACCACCGGAAAGCTGCCGTCGGCAAGAACGGTATCAGGGGTCACCGGGACCATGCGCCCCCGTTCCCACACCGCAACCACATTCACGCCGAAGTTTTCCCGCAGTTGCACCTCCCTTAATGGACGGCCTACCAGCGGGGTATTATGCACCGGAAACTCCGCGATCAACAGATCGCCCATCCGCCCGACCACATGGCATCGGACATGCCCGGCGTTGACACGATTGGCAAGGTACTCGCCTAGCTGCAGTTTTAGAGGCAGGACGTGATTGCTGCCGGTCAGCTCCAGCAGGTCGATCGACTGCTCGTTTTCCACCACCGCAGCAATCGGCACCTGCGGTGCAAGATCCCGGATCGTCAGGGTAATATTGGTATTCAACGTGTCGGTACAGTTGGCGACCACCATTCGGGCATGCTCCACCTGTAACGCCTCATAAGTCGCCCGATCCTCAACGCGTCCTGTCACCACCGGCACCCTGTCGATGTACAGTTGCGCAGCCTTGACCGGGTCCGGTTCGATCACGAAGTGGGGGATGTCATGAAGTCGCAACCGGGCTCGCAACGACGTGGCCAGGCTGTCCAGGCCACACAGAATGACATGACCGCGCGTACCGGGGGGTACCTCCCGGGGCGCATGAAACCGCATACGGGCTTCCATCCAGGGTGCGTAGAAAAAGCGGATGAATACAAACGGCAGCACGATCAGCAGCAGCACAACGCCGGTCAGCAAAACCACGATACTGAACATGCGCCCGACATCACTGTGGAAGGTGATGTCGCCGAAGCCGAGGGTCGTCATGACCGTGAGAGCCCAGTAAACGCCCGTGAGCCAGGAGTGCTCCTGCCCCTCATAGTAGTACATGATAAAGTGGAAGCCGACGGCAAAGAGCGCCACGGTCGCCACCAGCAAGAGAGAATAGCTGACCAGCGCCCGAATATTGGGACGATCACGTGCCGGGATAAGGAGAGTCAACAACTGGCTGGTTAAAAACTTCATCGTATATCCATGGGAATAAAGGTCAACCTTGAGAAGCCGGCTTGTCGTCTGCCAGATAAATTATATGTTCGGAAAACCATATATCCGTTATTCAGACGCTGCCTACCGGAAGATTTTTATCTTTTGATTTGATAAGAATTTGTTTTAGGATGAAAAAAGTATAGAAGGAAAGCTCTTGTAAGTCAATGAATAAGCTGTCGCAAGATATGGGCATCGGCCGTTTTGAGAAAATTGGGCGCCGACTGTGTCGGTTTGAGCGAGGACGGGCGGGTCTGAGATGAGGCGTTATGTCAACCGTGAAGGCTGCTTTTAAGCGCAACCCGCCCGTTGCCGTTTTGCTGCTTTTTTACAGATATGCTTCAAACGGGTAGTCAGGCTCGCAACAGTCGTCGGTATATGTATCCGACTTTTGCTGTAATCTGATTGTAGAACGTGTGTCGTGGGTCCGGTCCGGGGTGGTGGTCGTTTTTGCGTATCCCACAGACCGACATGCTTGAGTATTTTCTGTATGATCTCGGCATGCTCGATAAACGCGATGATTTTCATTGAGCCGGCACACTTCGGGCAGGTGAGCGGATCGACCTCATATAAGTTTGTCAAAGGCATGAACCTTAATGACGGAAAATCTTTGTCTGAAAGGTACAGTAACAATGGGTAACAAACGATTTAGTGAATATTTAGTGAATGTTGCTCAAAAACCCTTGTTTTTGGAAAAATAAAGCACTCAGGTGGTAATCCTAAGTGCTTTATTCTAGTGGTAAAATGCTATGGTGAGCCGCCGGAAAACTCTAATAATGCGTGGCACTAAAAAAGGGATGTTTACATAACTAAACGATAGAAAACTATACTTTTTTGTGAATTTTAGGCTGAACGTAAAAATATCCTTGTGCAGATTCAGATTTTACCATATATAATTAAGCATCCACACTTTTCGGGGCCTTGTCTTACCACGCATAAACATTTCAAAATCAGGGGGAGATATGAAAAAAACATTCGTTCTACTGATAGAAAAACCACCAGAAGTGACTATGAAGATTTTAATAATTGGAATATGTTTGTTGCTTTCCTTAACGTTTATTTCTTTTGCCGAAGCAGAATATGGAGGGTTTATAGACAGCGGACAGGCTATCGGCGCATCGGCCAGTTGGGCAGTTGACCTGGGCGATCTTGACGGAGCTGGTGACCTTGATGTGTTTGTAGGAAATGATGGGGCTAACAAGGTATGGCTGAACACACTCAGCACCCAACTCTCCGCACTTGATAATTGTACCGCTAAAGATGTTTTTTATACAGGATACTCTGAACCTATAGAAGATATCTATGTTTCATCCACATTGCCTGTTTCGGCGGGGACATATAACTTTTATCTGGTAAAGGATAGAGATTCATGGATGAATGGGTATACAATTTGTCCAACAAGTTGTTCAGACATAAGCAGTGGACTGGTTGCAAGCTATCCGTTTAATGGCAATGCGAATGATGAAAGCGGAAATGGCAATAACGGAACTGTGAATGGGGCAACTTTAACGACAGATAGAAATG
>JANQGV010000023.1 GCA_028282925.1 Thermodesulfobacteriota bacterium | reverse complement strand
CACCGCCGAATGAGGTGCCCCAGAGCCCTATGGCGTCCGGGTCTATTTCCGGCTGTGCCTGTAGAAAGGTGACGGCGTTGCGGATGTCTACCAGTTGTTCGGCCGGGACCAGCCGACCCCGTTCTCCTTCGCTGTCGCCGAAACCGCGATAGTCAAAAACAAGGGCCGCAAAGCCGTTTGCGGCAAACAGTTCAGCATACGGGGGCAGCAGTATTTCCCGGATACCGGCAAAACCATGGCAGAGCAGTATGGCGGGCAGCCTGGAACCGTCTTCGCAGGACTCGGGGAGGTACAGGTCGCCGGTGATTTTGCAGCCTTCCGAGTAAAAGTGCACTTCTTTTTTCATAGCAGTATCCTTTCCTTGTATAACCTGCCGGTGCAGGGGTTGCATAAATACCCGGAAGCCTATCAGATGGGTATATGTCTGTCAACCGGAACAGGACACCGGTGCTGAAATCGCCGTTTGTAATTTGTGCGGCATTGTGCTAAAAAAGACAGATTAATTATGCGTTCTTGTGTTTTCACGACATAATCCTTGAATAAACACTACTTTTTCCGGAGTTTTAATACCAAGATGACCTTACCCAATAAAATTACCCTGGCCCGGATCGTCATGATTTTCATCGTGCTGGTAATGTGCAATATCGACGAAAGAATCCCGATTGACATGCAGCAAAACTGGCGGATCGCCTGTCTGGTGTTTGCAGTTCTGGCCGGGTTTACCGATTTCCTCGACGGCTATATTGCCCGTAAATTCAACCTTATCAGTGATTTCGGCAAATTAATGGACCCCCTGGCGGACAAGATTTTTATTGCCACGGCATTTATCGTGCTGGTGGATAAAGAGGTCCTGGCCGGATGGGTCGCGGTTGTTATTCTCTCGCGTGAGTTCATGGTAACCGGCTTGCGCCAGCTTGCGGCAAGTAAGGGGGAAGTGATGGCGGCCGACAGCCTGGGTAAGTTTAAAACCGTGCTTCAAATGTTGTTCCTGATTCTCGGCGGTGCAGTCTGGATAGGATGGGTCAATAAGGCCGATATTCCCCTGACGTGGAACTGTGCCGTCTGGCTTATTGTCCTGATAACCGTCTACTCAGGGGTTTCCTATTTTGTTAAGCATCGCAATCTCTACATGAACGCCGTCTAGTGGTTGGGCTTTCGTAAAACGCCCATCTACTGCGTTGTACTCATCCTTCGTCGCTGCGACGTACAACTGCGTACGCCTCACTCCTCAGGATTTCGTACGCCTTGCATCTGAACATTTTACAAAAGCCCCGTTAGGTTGAGAAGTGCGTAAAGAATTATCGCTTGGTCTGAGCCTAGGGGAAACTCTGATTTCCTTCTTTGATTGGCTTTTGGGTTAGAATTCTCAAACAGGCGGCAACCGGTTTTTCTATGGTGTGTAGGGGGCAAATGCTGCAGCGATTTTTTCCAGGCCTTCTTTGAGTATTGAGCGGGGGCAGGCAATGTTTATCCGCTCGAACCCCGATCCGTCTTCCTCTCCGAAAATGAAGCCGTTATCAAGGGCAATCCCGGCATCGAGCAGCATGCGTCTGCGTTGTTGCGCGTCGATTCCGTACTTCCTGAAGTCGAGCCATACCAGGTAGGTTGCCTCGGGTTCGATGATGCCGACCCGGGGAAGGTTGGCTGTAAGATACTCCTTCAAAAAGGCCAGGTTGCTGCGCAGGTACCCGAGGAGTTGCTCGATCCATTCTTCGCCCTGCCGGTAAGACGCTTCCAGGGCAACGGCTCCGAATGAGTTCGGGCCTGATATCCCGTTGCGGCGCAGCGATTTCTGAAAGGCTCTGCGCTTGTGCGGATCGGGTATCATTACATTGGCCGTCTGCAGGCCCGCAAGGTTGAATGTTTTGCTGGCAGATGTGCAGGTTATAGAATTCCTTTCGCATTCCTCGGACAGGGTTGCAAAGGGTGTATGTTTTTTGTCGCCCAGGACAAGGTCGCAATGGATTTCATCCGACACAACCAGTATGTCGTGAGCCCTGCATATGTCTGCAACCCGTTGCAGTTCAGCCCTGGTCCAGACACGCCCCACCGGGTTATGGGGGCTGCAGAGAATCATCATCCTGGCGGCAGGGTCCGCCGCTTTTTTTTCAAGATCGTCAAAGTCCATGCTGTAATAATTTTTGTGTACCTGGAGCGGATTGTTCAGCGGGTGCCGCCCGTTATGCCGGATTGCCTCCATGAAGGGATAGTAGACCGGCAGTTGCAGAAGTACTTTATCGCCGGGGTCGGTAAAGGTCTGTATCAACAGGCTGATTGCCGGGACTATTCCGGGGGTATAAGATATCCACTCTTGCCGGATGGTCCAGTTGTGGTGTTTTTTGAACCAGTTGATTGTGGCTTCGTAATACGAGGGCGTACAGGCCGTGTAGCCGAATATGCCGTGCCGGGCACGTTCTGCCAAGGCGTCAAGAACCGGTTGAGGGGAGCGGAAGTCCATGTCCGCCACCCACATGGGAAGCAGTTTCTTTTTACCGAAGATGTGTTCGGCCAGGTCCCACTTGACGGAACCGGTATTGTAGCGGTTTATGGGGGTGTCGAAATCATACTTCATAGCTTGTATGCATTGCTTTGGATTTCAGGAGTCATAACTATTCCATACATCCGTTGTTTAATCAAACAGTTTGTAGATATGGCCTTTTGAGCTGATGGCTGGAAACAGCTCCATTTTCATTGCTAAACAAGCTGTTTTTGTTCTATACTCTCTCCAAATGTAACGTACAGGGAGGTCTATGTGTAATGGATTATCTCGATCAAATAATGGCTGAGGCCGGTGCGTTTATGCGCAGCAGGGTGGTGCTGACCGCAGTTGAACTCGACCTTTTTACCCGGCTGCATGAGAACCCGGTTGCAGCAGAGGTGCTTGCCGCCGACGTGTTGCTGGACGAACGGGCCCTGACCCGCGTGCTTGATTGTCTGATCACCTTCCGGCTGCTGGAAAAAAGGGATGGCAGGTATGTACCGACCGAGCGGGGCATGGTGCTTTCGTCGCGTCATCCAGAGTCGGTTCTTCCTATGATTCAGCATTTAAACACCCTCTGGGACAACTGGGACAAGCTGACGGAAACTGTAGAAAAGGGGAAAAACCCGAACCTGAGACCGGTTATCGATGCTCCGGATATGGCCGACACCAGGGCCTTTATCGGGGCCATGCATGTAGTGGGGCGCCGGATGGCCCTGGAAATCGCCGACTACTGTGATCTGGGATCATTCAGCAGGCTGCTTGATATAGGCGGTGGGTCCGGCACCTATACCATCGCTTTTCTCAAAGAGAACCCCGACCTCAGCGCAGTGCTCTACGACCTGCCGGATGTCATCCCCATGGCCGAGGAACGGTTGAGGCGTGAAGGTTTTTTAAACCGTGTTACCCTGGTTGCGGGTGATTTTTATCATGATGCTTTGCCGGGCGGATCCGACATAGCGCTGCTCTCGGCCATTATTCACCAGAACAGCCCCCAGGAGAATATAGCCCTGCTGCGCAAGGTATACCGGGCCCTGGCACCGGGAGGCGCACTGATCATCCGGGATCATATCATGGATGAAACCCGTACCCGTCCGCACAAAGGGGCTCTTTTTGCCATTAATATGCTGGTGGATACGCCGGCCGGCGATACCTATACCCTGGACGAAGTGCGCAGTATGCTTGAGTCGGCCGGATTTCAGAGGGTGGGGCTTCTGCGTGAGGGCGACAATATGGACAGCCTGGTTGAAGCCCGCAAACCCAAGGAATAGAGGATACGCTTTCCATCTGTGTATCACTGCTTCTCTTTTATTGCTTACCACTGGATTATTTGGTATCCTTATGAAAACTTGAAAGAAACCAATTGTGTTTACCGGTACGTACTAAGGCCTTTGGATTGAGATGAGGAGATGTTCGTTTCATGAATACCGACGAACTGGGTGCCTGCACGGAATTTGATGTTGTGCGCATCAAAGACGGCAACCGTATTGAAGAAAAGCATTTAATAGCAACCGAGGTGCCCTGCACCATTGAGATAAACGGCAAGGAAGCTGCAACGATTATGGCTACGCCGACCTATCTGAAAGAGTTTGCGGTAGGATATCTGTTTACGGCCGGTGTTATCCACAGCGCTGATGACGTTAAGGAGTTTTACTGCGACAAAACCAAATGGCGGCTTGATATTCAGACAAAGCACGATGTGGACCTTGAAATGCTTGGCAAGCGGGTGTATACCAGCGGGTGCGGCAAAGGGGTGATGTATTCGAGCATGATCCAGTTGTCGTCGCGCCATGCAATTGAAACCGATTTCACTATCGGCCACCCGGCCCTTTCAAACTGTATGAAGTGGCTGCTTACCAGCTCTTCCCTTTACCGTGAAACCCACGGGGTCCATTCCGCCGCTTTGAGCCTCAACGGCGACATCCCCGACGTGCTGATCGACGACATCGGTCGCCACAATGCCGTTGATAAGGTCATCGGCTACGGTTTAGTGCGCAACGTTGATTTTTCGCACTCCCTGATTCTTTCAACCGGTCGGATTTCCTCAGAAATTTTACATAAGGCAAAACGCAGCGGTATTCCCGTTGTTCTTTCCCGGGGTGCTCCCACCCACCAGACCGTTCTGCTGGCCCGGGACATGGGCGTAACCGTGATCGGTTTTGCCCGGGGCGGCAGTTTTACCATTTATACCCACAGCGATCGGGTTGTGTGAGGATGGTGCTGTTTTTCGTTTGCCGGTGTTACGATTGCCCTGTATGTGTAAAGCTGAAAAAAGAGTTCAATAACAAGCCGGTTATCCTTCCATTATTTTTAGTCAGGTAAATAGCTCTTGCAGTGCCGTTTTTTTTGTCCCATAGATAAGAAGATGAATTGTGGGCCGTTCTCAATACCCTTGATTGTGTAGAGTACAGTGCAGAGCTATGAAGCTTCTTGAAGCCTGTTCCGAAATCAGCATCCAAATGACCGGTGATCTCCCGGGCTGGTCAAAACCTTTTGCCAGGGTGGTGCTGTATCTGATGACGATTCTGGCGGCCCTGGTGCTTATGCCGTTTGTGCCCTGGATTTCCCGGTTCCAGAACAAGCGCACACGGGCGTTCACGGAGTTGAAACGGGCGCTGGAGAATAAATGGTATCGGGAGTCGAGTCAAACGGCGCTGCAGGAATTGAGAAATATTTACAGCCGTGTCAGACAGATCAGCCATCCCATGGAAGGGATTAAGGTTGAGCCGTATGGTGAGTTTTATTTCGAATCATATGTCGAAATTTTGAATATGTTGTACAACTGGGAGATTACGCACCATAACTGGGAAGAGGCCCGGAAGGTGTGCGACGATATCCTGGAGCATAAGTTGTCACGAGAGGAACCTGTGCATCTGGAAGTCTATGATGAAGAATGGATAGTGAATAAGGCAAAATGCATCGAAAAACTGGAAGGAAAGATCCACGCCCAGGAGTTTTTGCTGCAATGCATAACGCCAAACCGCAAAGACAGTCCCATCAAGCGGTATTTGCAGAATTTGCGAAAAAAAAGCTAGTCACCTGCCAGACAGCCGTAGAACGCCCATCTCCTTCGTTGCTGCGACCTACAGCCAAGTACGCCGCACTCCTCAGGTTTTCGCACGCCTTGTATCTGAACATTCTACGTCAATCTTATTGTCTGTTCTTTTATCGAAGGGGTTTGTAGATTATGTTGATACTTATGCCCGGATGATTGCCCGATACGGAAGCATCGACGCCTACGCGAGTCTCTATATACAGCAGCCTGGATTACACCCCCGGGAATGTGACGATGAGCATATTCGTTTTTGGCTGAATTTCTACCGGCCGTGGATTATGGAAGTATTAGGCATTAAAGAGGGGTTTGTTGGCAACAATATAACTTATTATGAACGGTATTTTATAGCTGCTATTACCATTTAGGGCTTTGCCAGTTCCACCACATGCGTCTTTAAATGATGTCGTGTGCCATCCTCACAATAAGCACATAATTTAAATTCGAGTTGGGTTTGTGCGTCGTCCAGCCAATTCTCCACATAATCGAGCCGGTTAAGGCCCTGATTATCTTCACAAATATCCATAGCCTTCACAAAAGTGGCATATTCTATCTCGGGTGGCGGTGGTTTGCAGCCGGTTATGGTAACAATAACAATAATAAATAGAATTATAGTTGTTGATGATTTCACAGATTGCCCCTTGGAATGCTCAATGAATACGTGAAAAATTAAATGCTAGCAAATTCGTCAGTAAAAGTGAATAAGCACAAATACTCAATTATGTGGTTTTTTAGAAATTACTTTATTGTAAAACGAATATCTTTTTCTCGGTGAAATTGTAGATATTAGAGGTAGGTGAAGGCGGTAAATCAAATACCTGTTTGACCGAGTCAAATATTTTTGAGATGCTATTTATCGCACGGCAAAAATCGCGTGCGGCTACAGTTTTTCCTGTTGAAATGTATTGACAAAAGACTGTTTTTTGTCAATAATGGCTTTGAATCCAAATTCAATTTATGGCTGATCAATGGGTGAAGAAAAGCGAAAAATGATTCTCGATGCGGCAATCAAGGTGTTTGCCCGCAAGGGATACCAGTATGCAACGGTTGAGGAAATAGCCGCTGAAGCCGGGGTATCCAAGGGGCTGGTGCATGTTTATTACGAAAACAAACTGGATTTGCTGCTTTCAACCATTTTGCTTTTCTCTAAGACGGTCAACGAAATGTGTGCCTGCAAGATTCCGGGCTGTTCGGATCCGGCCGACAAACTCAAGGCTGTTTTTCAGGTGTACCAGGAACTGATGAGCAGTGATGATTATTATTGGGGGCATATTATCAAGGAGGGGTTGCCTGAGCCGGAAAAACTGAAAAGCGAACAGCAAAAACAGAAACATGAAGAGATCGGCCGCGAAAATACACGGCTGCAAAAGACTATCGACAAGCTCATAAACGAGGGGCAGAAGCAGGGCCGCATTGACGGCTCGGTGAAACCCCAGGTGTTGCGGCAAATCCTGGGTGGATCAAGTCAGATGCTCTACTACGGATTGACGGTGCAGCAGAAGCGCGGCCGGAATATCGGCTATACGGAGGAAGAGGTCCGGCAGTCAATGTCGGTCCTGATTGATAAATTTTGTATTCAACCCTGACAGGAGGAACGAATGTTCGGATGGGCCGGAAAGATTTTACATATAGACCTCGGCAGTCAAAACGTTACCAGACTTGATACGGAAGCGTATGCTCAGCAGTTTATCGGCGGCCTTGGAATCGGTGAGAAACTCTACTGGGACATGGCGCCGCCGGGAGTGGACCCTTTTCATTCCGATAATCCCTTAATCCTGATGACGGGGCCGCTGGCGGCAACACCGGCCCCCAGTGCACCCCGGCTGGTAGCCTGCGGGAAATCACCCTGCATCTATCCCGAAACATTCGTCAACGCCAATATGGGCGGTTTTATCGCCGCTGAGTTGAAGAAGGCCGGATATGACGGTCTGGTGTTGACCGGCAAAGCAGAGAAACCGGTGTATATTACCATAGAAGACGGTCGGGTGGAGATAAAGGATGCCGCCCATGTATGGGGGCAGGGTAACACTAAAACCCGTGAGATGCTGCATGATGAACTGGGCACAAAATGGCGGTTGCTTACCATCGGGCCGGCCGGAGAAAATATGTCCCGGATCGGGATTCTTTTTACCGATGCCGGCAGCAGCGCTTCCATGGGTTTCGGCTCGGTCATGGGTTCGAAAAACCTGAAAGCCATAGCCGTCAGGGGAACCGGATCGATTACGGTTGCCGATCCTGAAAAGATTAAAGAAATCCGAAGGCGCTTTAAGAGTATGACCGGCGAAGGCTATTTTCATCTGTTCAATAATCCGATAAAGCTTCCCGGTTCCGAAGTTGTCAAGCGTGTACATTGCCACGGTTGCCCCCAGGGGTGCTGGCGTTCGCTTCACAGGAGCGCAGGCGGCAGCGAGGACATACGCAAGTGCCAGATCGGTAATTTTTATACCTTGTGGGAGAAAAAGTATAAAGGCGAACTGACTGAAACAAGTTTTGACGCACCTGCCATGGCAAATGATATCGGGGTCTGCACCATGGAAGTCGTGTTTCTGTTTCTCTGGCTCGAACAATGCCGCGACAAGGGAATCCTGACGCGGGAAAATACCGGCCTTGATCTGGAAAGCATGGGCAGCCGCGAGTTCCTGGAGACCGCTATGCACCAGATAAGCACCAGGGAGGGGTTTGGAGACATCATGGCTGAAGGTGTGCTGCGTGCATCGGAAAAAATGGGGGAAGCCTCCCGGGAAATTACCCGCAATATTCTGACCGGAAGCGGGCGGGCGATTGCCTACGGCCCCAAGGTGTTCAGTATGTCTGCGGTTATCTATGCCGTCGAGCCGCGACCCTTCATCACCGAACTGCATGAAATATGCGAACCGCTGACGAAATGGGCAATCTGGCATAATTCCAAGGGTGAAAAAACGTATATGTCCACCGATGTGTTGCGCAGGATCTCGGCCCTTTTTTGGGGCGGAGAAGAAGCGGTTGATTTCAGCACCTACGTCGGAAAGGCTGTTGCGGCCCGAAACGTCCAGAACCGGCAGTTTATTAAAGAGGCGCTGAATTTATGCGATTTTGCCTGGCCGGTATATGACAATGCCGGCTCGGATGATCATGTGGGCGACCCCGCCATGGAGCGCCGTCTTTTCACCGCGGTTACCGGATGGGATATCAGTCAGCAGGAGCTTGACACCGTTGCAGAACGGCTGGTGACCCTGAACCGTGCAATTGTGCTGCGTGAGGGGCGCCGGGGCCGACAGGATGATGTACTGCCGGAATTTATGTTTATCGAACGTCCTGAAATGATTGCCGACGTTTTCGGCATGTACAACCCCGAGCTGTTTCTGCCCGGCAAAGGCTCGGAGGTTATATCCCGCAAAGGTAAAGCCGTTGACCGCCGCGAGTTTGAAAAAATGATGGATGAGTATTATCAGCTCAGGGGGTGGGATGTTGAGACGGGGGTGCCGACTCAGGAAACGTTGGTGCGGCTTGGCCTGTCAGACTGTTGAAAAGCATTCATCTGCGGTTTAGTGAAATTTCTAAACTCTCGGTCTTCAGCTGCTCTACCCGAATGGCTTTTGGCGATTTGGAAAAAAGTTTTTTATAAGACGCTGCGCGTCTTCAACCCCTTTTCTTTGTTCGCCCCAAAGAAAAGGGGGAAAAGAAAGGGCGCCCTGCAACTTGTCCCGCTACGGGCGGGATACCCTCGCGGCACGTTTTCAGTCGGCGGGTCAACAAACTCGCCCCTGAAAAACAGGGCTCAAACATGTCGACCCTTCCTTCCTCCTGAAATCGCTGCACTCGGCTGCGTTGCAATGGGATTAAGAAAGCCCGTAGCTAATCGGCGGTAAATACTGTTAGTAATCAACGTTGCATATATTAGTGAGGTGATTACTGCGAAACAGATAAACGATAGTGTTAACCACCGGACTCGTCCAGTTTGATGCGGCCTATGCGGAGATAGTGCCCCAGTTGGTCGAACTCCTGCAGCCACTGGGCGGCAGAGGAGTCACCCGCCTGTTTTTTGGTGTGCATGTCCGTATACGTTTTTTTACCCACCGAAAAGTAAATGTTTTGAGCTTCCCACATATTAAGTTCAAGGGCCAGTGTATCAAGGGACTGCAGCAGCTTGTTGATGGTTTCCAGGAGCTGTGTGTTTTCAGGGATGGTCTGCAGCCGTCCCATAAGGCTGTTGACCTTTTGCATTGCAACAAAGCCGAGTGTTTTTTTATCGATGGTAATGTTCCAACGTTTAATTTCTTCGATGCAACTTTCAAGCGTTTCAAAATCGATGGCATCGGTCTCTAAGATATTGCGCAGATCGGTGTTCAGGGTGAATTCGGCGGTCGTGTCGAAGGCCTTGGGCAGGGGTATGTTCATGCTCTCCATGACCTGCATTATGGGGTAGTACTGTTTGTAGGACTGGCGGAAAGATGATTCCCGCTCTTCCAGGGCGGATCGGATTACCTGGTTCAGCACCTTGCGCTGTTCGTCACGGAACAGGTGCCAGAGGGAATAGTTGTTGTGGCCGAAATGCTTTTCTATCAGTCGGATCACTTCGGCAATATTACTTTTTACAAAGGCCGTATCAATTTCCCGGTACATTGTATCGTACATATCCTTGCCCATGAACATCCTGATACCACCGATGATATTGTGGTCGCCGAGATGCAGGATAGCGAAGCTTACATCGCTTTCTTCCAGGGTAATATGTGAGCTGATGCGTGTTGTGCCGATGGCAAGCTTTTGATTGCCGGCTTCTTTCAACTCATAGACGGTGCTGTCCGCAGTAAAACAATAAAAGTGAAGCGTTTGCGGGTACTCTTCAAAAAGCGAAGAAACCGCGTAGTGGGCGCCGACCCTGCTTAAATCGGCAATGGCCGGTTTTACAAACTTTTTGTAGACATTTGCACCGTTTTTCAGGGTCGGGTTGTTGCTGGCGGCCTGCCCGAGAGAGGTCAGGAAATCCGGTTCCAGGTCTAGGCCGGCCAGTTCCCATGTTGTCTGCATGGCATTTGCGGCATAGGAGAGGACCTGTATGCTTTCAATGCCCGAGATATCATCGAAAAACCAGCCGCAGCTCGTATACATAAGCATGGCGTTGCGCTGGGTTTCCAGGTACTTCAGGGCGGTTGTTTTCTCGACTTCCGACAGGGGCTGCTTAGCGTGGCGGGAAAACAGTCCGTCAATGGTGGCTGTGCTGCGGTCGAGGATGACCCCGATGTAGTCGTCACGGAGTTTCCAGGGGTTGTGAAACAGGGGTGACATCCCGGATTCGTAGAGGGGGATGAGCGTGTCGCGCAACCAATCCATGGTGTCCCGCAGGGGCTTCCGCCACTTCTGGTTCCAGTTGCCGTCAACGGATATTTTGCAGCCGCAGTCGGCCCGCCACCTGTCCACACCGTGTGCGCAACTCCAGGACGAGTTCTCGAATATTTCTACTTCGTGGGTGGGTGGAAAAAGCTCAAGGTACTCACCATACACGGTAATGCGGGCGAGCTGATTGGCCGTTATATGATGGAGACAATAGGTAAGAGCCATTTCACCGAAACGAAAATGGTGCCCGTAGGTTTCACCGTCGGTGGCAATGTTTACCAACTGGGGCCGGTCGCCATCGTTGAAGGTGCCCAGGAGACGGTTTGCGAAGTCTTCGCCGTTGCGCAACAGGTTTCTGAATGAGACGTCAAGGGCAATGGGACCGTCGTAGAAAAAAACGGCAATGGTCCTGCCGGAAGGGAGACGGCACAGATAGGGCATTTTAGGATCGACTTTCTGGTTGCTCACATCTTCCCAGTCCTCGGAGCCGATTTTCCGTACAAGGTGTGCCTGATGCGGTGCAAGAATGGTAAAAAGAATGCCGTATTCCGCCATGATGTCAAGGGTTTCCAGGTCAACGGCGGTTTCGGCCAGCCACATTCCCTCTGCTTTACGGGCGAAACGATACTCGAAATCCTTCAGTCCCCAGAGTATTTGCGTGCGTTTGTCACGGGTGTCGGCAAGGGGCATAATTAAATGGTTGTAGACCTGTGCGATGGCGGACCCGTGACCTGAGAATGCCTCCCGGCTTTTTCTGTCGGCATCGAGAATTGCCTGGTAAGTGTCGGGCTTGTGGCGCTCCAGCCAGGAAAGCAGCGTAGGGCCGAAGTTAAAGCTCATGCCCGAATAATTATTAACGATATCTACAATAATGCCCTCGTCGTCGAGAATACGGGATGAGGTGTTGGGGGCGTAGCACTCGGCCGTAATGCGTTCGTTCCAGTCGTGGTACGGGTAGGCCGAATCCTGCAACTCAACATCGTCAAGCCACGGGTTTTCCCGGGGAGGCTGGTAGAAATGACCATGGATGCAGATATAACGATTCATAAATTTTATGTATTTATTTGCATAAAACTGTTATTGTAGTGGCATCGGGGGACCACGCTGTTTCTGCCCCCCACGTCTTTTCCGTATCGAGCAATTCCATGCTTTTACATACAGGTCGAAATGCAGATGCATGCAGGCACTCTGTGCCTGTATGTGCATGCGTACTACCCGGGTATTTAGCAAATTAGCTGAGCGAATGAAAGCGAAAACTGGCACATCATCGGAAAAATATTTTTACTGGATTTTTTTCGGTTTTTCGGCATTCCATCTCTTCCTGATGGCCACGATGCGATTGTACCCGTTTGTGGATATGCCCAACCACCTGGCCATGGCCACCATTTTTAAGTATTATGATGATCCCCAGTACCTTTTTTCGCAATACTATACGATCAATGCCTTTTTGAGGCCCAATACGTTTCACCTCTGGTTCTGCTCCCTCGATATCTTCCCAAGCGTTGAATTCGGTAATACGATATTCCTCTGCCTGTATGTCATACTGTTTCCCCTGTCTGTTTTGTGTGTGATAAAAAAAATCGAAGGCAACCTCTGGTATGCTCTCCTTTCCTTTGTGTTTATGTATAATTATAGTTTCAGTTACGGTTTTGTCGGCTCTATTATTTCAATTCCACTGGTTCTTTTTATCTTTTGTAGTACATTGAATTTTTTCCAAAAGTGCACGTTGCCTTCCTCTTTTTCACTCATGCTGTTGTTTGTGCTTCTGTTCTTCATGCATGCGCTGGCAACGCTTTTTGCACTGCTTATTCTGGGCGTTTGCTGCCTGGTGTACAGAAAGAAGATGTCTCCCGCCGGTTTTGTATCTGTGTTTGTGATCATAGCACCCGTACTCCTTCTTGTTCTGCAATGGTGGCTGAGTGACTCCGCAAGCTATGAAGGTGACGGCCTGCTGGACAGCGTGCTTGCGTACTACAAGAATGACTTTTTGCCGGGGTACAAGCTCAGGCTGGGGCTCTTTCTCTATGATAATTATGCTCTTTTTAAAGGAGCCGCAGGATATCTAACCGGCCTGTTTTTTACAAGCAGTACCATTATCATCATTCTTTGTTCGTATTGTACAAGAAAAGACAGAAAAAGGCCGTTCAAGACGCACCGATGCTTTGTACCGGTAGCCGCCTTTTTTCTGTGTGCGCTGGCTTGTTTTCTTTGTATTCCGCTGGGTTTTTCGGGGTACAATTACGTGTTTGAACGTTTTCCGGTGTATGTCTTTGTAACCTTTATTCTCTGCGGCAGCCTGGCGGCATCTGAAAAAATCGGTAACGTGCTTAAATATACCATCGTGATTGTTGTACTGTTGCACTCCGGGCTCTGGTATGGATACTTCAGGGAGTTTAATGCTGTTAATCAGGATTTTACCAAGGCATTTACTGATGTTCCTGAAAAAAATAAAATAGTCGGGGGTTTGCTCTACGATTTTAAATACCGCGGCAAGCCGGTTTATCGGCATTTTCTTGATTATTATATCGTATGGCACCGGGGCATAGCCCTGACGCGTTTTATCGACGACCGTTCGCTTCCGGTTCAGCGAAAAGCCGATAAAACCCTGTTGCCCAGGTACTACGAAAATATGGCGGCACATGGGCGTTATGACGGCCGTTATCAGAACATGCACTATCTGTTTGTCCGGGGGGATGTTCCGGATAAGGACGAAAAGTATATGCAGGATTACCGGGTGCTGCGATCCATAGCGCACTGGAAAGCATACCAAAAAGACACTTTGTTATAGTTTTTCATCCCGCAGTGTTTTCAACGCCTTCAGGAAAGGCGCCATCAGACAAATCATCGCGGCAACCGTACCAGCCCAGAGGGTGAGCAGCGCCAGGTACAGAGTTTTTGAAACACCGAACACCCGGGCTTTAAAGGGGTAAAAGTTTACGGCATAGGCCTTCCTGACGTTTTCAGGAGAATGGTTTCTCTGAAGGAGAAAACGATTTTCTTGTATTACAGGAACGCTTTCGAAGCTTTGACGGCCGGTAGCGTGATCGTAGATGTTGGTAAAGCGTTTCAGCAGGTGGGACTGTTTGATGTCCCAGATATATTGGCCCGGTACCATGGTATGATTGGGGTTTTGGATAAATTCCAGGCTGAAACTGTACAGCACGGAAGAAAACTGTATTGCCGTGCTGATGCATATCACCGCAATAACGACCGCTCTTCTGAATGGTTTCATGCTGTTTTGAAACAATTCAACCAGGGGGAGGGCCAGCAGGGGCAGAACCGCCGCCTGGTATCTGCAGCTCCAGGCATAATCGCCTGCCCAGGTGGTATGGAAGCTGTTAAACAGCATGTTGCCGATTATTGCTCCCAGGGCGGCAATGGTGACGGTTTTGTGCGTTTTTGCAAAACCAAAAAACACAAACGGGATCAGCAGCAGGAGGGGATTATACAGTACAATACTCTTTCCCGGACTGAAAAGCATTCCGCACAGTGCCTGGAGCGGTGAACTTTCAAATGCGCCGGTACCGCCGAACATGGTCTTTGCGGCAATGCCGTAGCCGTTCTCAAAGATGCTTCCAAAACGTGTGTAGTTTTGCCACAGCAGGAACACAACAAAAATACCTGTTCCCAGAATACCGGCCGACAGCCATTTGCAGGCACATTTCATTTTTGCGTTCCGGGGGGCCGCCGTCACTTCCTGGATGGATGCGGTCAGAAAAATCGGGAGCGCCATTACAACCGACGATATCCGGAACATGAGGCCGATGCCCAGTGCCAGGCAGAGACACCATGCGTAGATGAAACCGGGGGATTTCCGGTTTTTTACCAGGCACCATAGGGCCAGTATGAGCAGCAGCGCCACCTGGGACTGCTCATGGGTGCAAACTCCATAATGCAGCATCATGGTCGCAACGGCAAGAAGTCCGGCGCTGACGAATGAAGCATAGCGGCTGTACCCCATTTGCAGCAACAGGCGATAGAAGGCCCAAGTCCCAAGGGTGGCTATGGCCGGAAAAAGGAAAACGGAGATGAGAAACTGTGCGAACAGGTCGGCTGTTTTCGGGTTGATGCCGGCAGCCGACTGCAGCAAGCGGCTGATTTGTGCAAAAGGGTAAAACAGGAGCGACTGCCCGATACCCCAAAACGAATATCTTTTGCCGTCGAGCCCCTGGGCGTGGTAGCGGGTGGCAACATGGTCCTCAATGTGCGCAGAGCCTGTCTGGGCCAACTGACGGGCAACCGACCAGCGTATAGCCGTATCGCCGGGGATATTGCCCGGGCTGAGTGCAGACAGGAGCAGAAAGAGCACTGACACAAACAGTATTTCAGGGCTTTTGAGTAATTTCACAGGCGTGAGTTCTGGTTGTATGATTGATCTTCGACGTATGGTCGGTACAACGTATTTTTTCAGTACGGATTTTTTTATCCTAATGAAATACAGGCTTTAATGCAACATGATTTTGAGATCGTGCAGGAACCCGGGGGTGTGCCTGGAAACCACTGTTTTCGGCATTTCCTTAGCCGTTCGTTGTCGGGTAGGTATATGATTTGATGTGTGCCTGAACGTGGTGTGAGAAAAAAATTAATAATTTCCAGCACCTGCCGATATGCATAAGTACTTTTCGATAGTGATCCGTCATATCGATATTACCCGCCTCGTTTTATTGTTTTATTTATAATTATATGTTATTATCGATTGTAATATGTGTCAGGGGAAAATTTAATTATTAAATTAAGTTTATTGTTGTAAAATTGAGTTAAAAAACAACTTTTGAGGTAACTTTATTAAAGAATTATAGGGGACATGCATTATGAAAAAAGTATACGTCAGGTCTAACGGTTGTATTGATAACTTGCTGGATGGAAAATCATTTCGAATGTATTTCAAGGAAAACGGTTGGGAGGTCGTTGAGGATCCTGCAGACGCCGACATCATCCTGGCGAATACCTGTGCTTTTGATAAACAGCATGAGGATACATCAATAACAGATATCGAGGAACTGAAGCAGTACGATGCTCAGCTTATTGTAACGGGTTGTTTGCCCAAAATCAATAAAGAGCGTATGGATACGGTTTTTGACGGTGTTTCTTTCGGCCCGAAAGAGAGAAATAAGATCAAAGATATTATCGGGTCCGATAAAGACATCGAGTGGAAAGGTCAGCATACCATCGCCGATGACGACATTGCCGAGCTGCCCCATAGAAAGATCGTCCATAAGGTTACCCAGTTGAAAAACAAAACCGGTAAGCTGGGAAAATATATCCTGCCCAATTTTGAGATAGGCGAAGTTACCGGTGATCAGGAAACCTTTTTTCTGGTTCTCGGTGAGGGGTGTCTTGGAAACTGCGCGTATTGTGCCATTAAAAATGCCAAGGGTGGGCTTTCGAGCAAGCCGATCGATGAAATTGTATCCGATTTCAAGGAAGGGTTGGCCAAGGGGTTCAAGCGTTTTATCCTTACCGCCGACGATACCGGTGCCTACGGCCAGGATATCGGCACCAGCCTGCCGGAGTTGATCGAACGGCTGCTGGAATTCGATGGTGACTATAAGCTCAACATTTATCACCTCGAGCCGAACTGGTTGATCAAGTATTTCGATTACTTCAAAAAGGTTTTTAATACATCGAAAATCGATGTTATCTTTTCGCCGATGCAGTCCGGCAGCAACAGGATTTTAAAAGCAATGCGCAGGCCCTATAAAACTGAAGAGTATGTTCGGTGCATAAAAGAACTGCGCCGGGAATTGCCGGAATTGAAAGTCTGGAACCAGTTTATTGTCGGCTTTCCGGGTGAGACGGAAGAGGACCATAAAGAGAGCATGGCGGTTCTGGATCAGGTTTCTTTTAATGTAGTGCAGGCCTTTGCCTATTCAGACCGTCCCGGCACGGCTGCGTCAAAAATGGACAACCATGTGTCTGAGAATATCATTAAAAAGCGGCTGAAACAGATAAACCGGAAGATTTTCATGAAGGTGAATGTGAAGAAGCTGAAGCCGATCGGCCGGGCTTCCGCTTAGTCAACATCAGCCGGGGGATTGAAGAACCTATGGAAACACTACCTATGGAAGAACAACTTGAAGCATTTTGGGAACAGTGCGATGAGTGGGCGCAGTCCCGCACTCAGGAGGTGGTTTCCCAGGGGACCATTCTCTCCGAAGAATCCCTTGACAAGATACAGGATACTGTTGAAGAAGACATTAACGAGATCATCGAGCAGGGCCTGATGACCCACGGCGATGCCTTCCCCCCTGATATTTTGCAGGATTTACACCACCTGTTTTTTGAACTGGCGCTCAAGGAGTACGGTGTTGAAAACCAGGACCGCATCCACCTCTATAAAGACAACGGCCAGGTCGGCATCTCTGTTGTAGAAGGTAAATTGATGCCCGACAATGCCAGGCTTGTCATGCAGGTCAATAAGGCGCACCACGACAAGAAGGGTGGGGATGATGAGGGGGTGTGTGAGGACTGTATCTGCGGAAAGAATTCGTAAGAGGGTATCGGCAAACGCTCATCTACTGCGTTGCGCCCGCCTTGTATCTGAACATTTTTCGACACCCTCCGGGTCAGTGCTTCTCTACGGCCATTTTAAACCCCTCGCTGCGAATGTACGTTTGCTTTGGGACTAATGCGCACCATTCTTCACAAGATCATGCCCCTTGTCTTTTCATAGCAGTTCAGGTGTAAATGATCTGTTGCACAGCCATTATTATGTATATAAAAATTGTAATGCTTCCGGTAACGGTTTAGACATGGTTCCTTAGCTTGAGTTCCACCGGGTGGGGGTTCAGGTAGTACTGCCGGCTGAGATAGGGCTCATTGTATTTCCGCACGTAATGATTGACCAGTGTAATCGGCACAATCAGCGGTACCAGTTCCTTTCTGTACAGGTCGATGGTTTCAAGCAGTTCCTGCTTTTCATCCGCAGTAAGCTCTTTTTTGAAATATCCCATGATATGCTGCAAAACATCGGCATGCTTTTTCGGAGTGGTTTTCAACGTCAAAGCCTCCATCAAGAGTTCCTGGTACCGGGTATAAGCTTCACGTATACCCATTTTTTTTGCCTGGGCCACAAGCGATCCCATTTCACGGTAATGCTTCCGGCTGTGGGCCATCAGCAACAGTTTGTGCGAGGTATGGAAATCCACAAGTCTGCCTACCGAGCATTTCTCAGTAAGCATCTCCCTCCAGCGGCTGAAGGCAAAGATGCGTTCGATGAAGTTTTCACGAAGTACCGGGTCGTTAAGACGGCCGTCCTCTTCGGTGGGCAGCAGGGGAAAATGCTTCATGACGGCGCCGGCAAACATGCCGGTGCCGGTGTGACTGGGAATCCCTGTTTCCTCGTTGTACACCTTTACCCGCAGCATGCCGCTGCTGGGGGATTTGCTTTTGAATATAAATCCGCAGAGATCTTCATGTTCGAGCTCCATGGCCCGTTTCCCGGCCCAGTCCGTCATCTGCCGGGTATAATCCTTCTTCGTAGAGATGGTCATCAGCCGGGGGTTTTGCGGGTCGCCGACAAGCCGCATCGGCTCCCGGGGGATACTCATGCCGCATTCCACTTCAGGACAGACCGGGACATAGGTCACATATTTGCCCAGGGTGTCGGTGAGAAACCGGTTGTGCCGGTGTCCCCCGTCATAACGGACCTGTTGTCCCATAAGGCAGGCGCTGATACCGATTTTAATCAGGCTTTGCTGATCCATGATACCGTCTCCCTGTTTGCGTATGTTTTGAAGCAACGATACTTGCACCGACAATAGAAGTCAAAGAAAATGTGATGTGCGGTAGCGCGGTTTTATTTGACAAGGGGAACAATTAGCGGGTAATTAGTATAGAGGCGTAGCACAACAGCTTCAAGTATGTGATTCCGTCGAATATTTCAGGGTGGTGCATATGAAAAGAATACCAGCCTTATTGATCCTGTGCCTTTTCAGCGGCCTGTTGCCTGATCGGGCGGGGGCCGGATTTCAGTTTTCAGATCCGGGCATTCCCCATGGAGAGGTGCTGACATACCGGTGCCTGAAAAAAGGGGTTGTTACCACAATAACCGATACGTGTGAAATAAAGATGATCGACGGGCGTCAGGTGTATGAGATTGTTTCCCTGGCGCCTAACCTTGATATGCGTTTGCGCCTGGAGAAGCCCTCAATGGCAATTGTTTCCGTAGACTCCCTTCGAAAATACAAAAATGCAACCACCGACACAAACTTTCAACTTCTGTCCGAAGCCCCCAACACCAATGATGATGAAATCAAAGTTGCTCATTTCGGCGCGTTGCCGTATTTGTACCGTGGTTTCCCATTTCAGAACATGAAAAAACTTACAATCAGTTACTACAGCGACGAAGAAAAAAAACAGTTCAGCATGAGTGTTTCATGTGATAAGCGTGAAAAAATCACCATCGACGGTACCGGCTATGAGTGTTATAAGCTGGTATTCGGTCTGGACGGTTTCTGGGGGACTTTTTTGCCGAAACGGAAATACTGGTACAGTGTTGATCCCCCGCATTTCCTTGTACGCTACGAAGGGGCGATGGGAATGCCTGGATCGCCCAAAAGCGTTATCGAACTGGTGAAGCGGTCGGTGCCCGGCAATTGATGTTGTGCAAAGGGAGTTGTTCAGGTGGATAAGAAACAGGTAGCTCATGTGTTGCGGGACATCGGGGTGCTTCTTGAACTGACGGGTGAAAACCCTTTTAAGGTTCGGGCATATGTGAACGCGGCCCGAACCATTGAGATGCTGGAGGGAGATATTGAAACCCTGGTAGCTGCAGGAGACCTGCGCTCGGTAAAAGGTATCGGCAGTGCGCTGGCGGAAAAGATTACAACCCTTGTTACCACCGGTGAGTTGCCGTATTATGAAACCCTAAAGCAGCAGGTGCCCCCGGGGTTGCTCGACATGCTGCGCATACCGGGCCTGGGCCCTAAAAAGATATCTGCCCTCTATGCAACCCTCTCCATTTCCGACATTGCAGAGCTTGAATATGCCTGCAAGGAAAACAGGCTGGTCGCTCTGAAGGGCTTCGGCCGGAAAACCCAGGAACGTATCCTGCAGGGTCTGGAACACATCCGGAAATTCCAGGGTCAGTTTCTCGCAGGCGTTGTTTTGCCGACGGCAGAGGAGTTGCGCCTGCAACTCAGCCGTAGCGCCGCGGTTGCTGATGTGCAGATTGCCGGAAGCCTGAGACGCCGCAAAGAGTTGGTAAAAGATATCGATCTGGTAGCCTCTTCGCAGGAGCCCCGTGCTGTAATGCACTCCTTTGTCGAACTGCCCGGTGTTGCAGAGGTTGTTTCAAGCGGTGATACGAAAACCTCTGTTGTCTGTACGTCGGGGATCAATGCCGACCTGCGGGTTGTGTCGCCTGAGCAGTTTCCCTTTGCGCTGCACCATTTTACCGGCAGCCGTGAACACAATACGGCCATGCGTCAAAGGGCCAAGAGCCTGGGGTTGAAAATGAATGAATACGGGCTTTTTCGGGGGCAGGAAAGCGTGCAGGCCGACAATGAAGCCGAACTGTTTGCCCAACTCGGCCTCAGCTACATTCCCCCTGAATTGCGTGAAAATACAGGGGAAATAGAAGCGGCCGCCCGGGATGAGCTTCCGGTCCTGGTTACCCGCGATGATATTCAAGGAGCCTTCCATGTGCATACAACGTATAGTGATGGGGCTGCCGACCTTCAAGACATGGTGGCGGAAGCCCAAAAAGCCGGTTTTGCCTATATCGGTGTTGCGGATCACAGCCGGAGCGCCTCTTATGCCGGTGGGCTGTCTGTTGACGCGGTCAAGCGCCAGCATGATGAAATTGCCGCGTTGAACGCATCTCAAAGCGAGGTGTATGTGTTTCACGGCATCGAGTCGGACATTCTACCCGACGGCAGCCTTGATTATCCCGATGACATTCTGGCTTTGTTCGATTTTGTGATTGCGTCGGTTCATTCGCATTTTTCGCTTACCGGACGTCAGGCGACCGAGCGCCTGGTAACGGCCATGCGGCATCCGAGTGTTACCATGCTGGGGCATCCCACCGGGCGGCTTTTGCTGGGGCGGGCCGGATATGAGCCGCATATGGAAACGCTGCTGGAGGCGGCCCGGGAATTTGGTGTCATTATGGAACTGAACGCCAACCCGCAACGGTTTGATATTGACTGGCGCCATCTCAGGAGCGCTCGTGATCAGGGGGTCCTTATCAGTATCAATCCCGACGCCCACCGCAGGGAAGGACTCTATGATACGTATCTGGGGGTGGGGCCGGCCCGCAAGGGCTGGCTTGGGCCGGACTCCGTCTTTAATAGCCGGCCGCTGGAAAAGGTTAAAGCGTATTTTGAAAATAAAAAGCGCACACAACACCGCAGGAGATAAACGGCCTTTCGAATAATTCTCACTGTAACCTCCACGATAACAGGCGGTTTTTGATCCACGTGCAGTATTATTTGCAGAAACTAATGGGCTTGACACGGCTTCGTGAGCCATAGTACTATTAGCACGTTTACAAGATGTATAAAGACTGTCGATAACACTAACCGATGGGGGAGACAACCAATGAAAAAAAGAACAAATACCCGTCTTGCGTATCTTGTTGCCATGTGCCTGCCGATGCTTATGTGCATGATGGTTGCAGGATGTGATGTGGTGAATCCGTTGCAGTGCATACCGTGCGGCGATTTTATTATTGATTGTGACACCCAGGACCTGGGCTGTCCGGTTTGCTATTCGTTTGACGTATCCACTCTCGAAACGAAAATGTGCTACCAGGACGGGTCCTGCACGGTGGGGGACGGTGCCGGGGGCATAGCCTTCTATGATGAAAACGGCGATGTATGTTACAAGATGTCGGTGGATGCGGCGACGCAAAGCGTAACCTTCAACCTGAACGACAAGGAGTATACGGTGAAAGACGAGGTCTGGACCTGCCCGGACGGCAGCACCTGGACCTGGCCCGAGGCGTGTGAAGGGGAGGAAACCACTGTTCCCGACAGCGATTCCGGCGGTGTGGACCCTACGTGTCCTTCTATTTTCGGCCTGCCGGCATGTGATGAGCATCCGGCTGTCTGAAGTGACACCTTGAAAATGCAGGGGGCCGACGGCCCCCTTTTTTATGAACCCCCGGGGAACAAAAACGCATGATGAGATCTGTTGCAGCCGGTATTGTGCTGCTGCTTTTGAGTATTACAGCAGGTGTTTGCACCAGGACAGTAGAAGGAGCGCAACCGGCAAAACAGGCCCTGTATCCCACCAATGTTTTTTTAAGCGAAGTGGACGCTTTGGAAGAGCTTATCGGAGAGTGGGAATTTTCTTCTGAGGACGATACCATACCTACGATAACCTACACGCTTGATACCCTGATACAGGAGGACGGTTCATGGTATGTGAGCGGCGCATCCGAAAGCGGTGACACGGTGGTTGCGGCCTATGACGATCGCGACCGTGAATACTCCCTGCTGCACGCATTTCCAGACAACCTGGATTACTATTATTTTACCTTTACCGTGGGAGACAAACATGCCCGGGGCACGGTCTATGTGTTTCTGATGTCCAAAAGCAAACTGGAAGATGCCCCGTTTGAAGGTGAAAAGATCAAGGATGGTGAAACCGGCGGGCCCGACACGTGTCCCGCCCGGTTGCTGCTTCCCCTGGACAGGGAGTCTCTTTCCGTATTACGGGCAACAAGGGATACTATGGCGGTACAGTCCGGCCTGGGGCTGTGTTTTGTGAAACAGTATTACCGGCTTGGGTATGCGGTGTGCCGGAAACTGGTCGAACGGCCCGGGCTGCAAAAAGTGCTGAGAAGGGGGCTCCGGTTCCTGACGGCTATTTGGTGAGTTTTCTGATCGCCCCCGCAATTTTGTTGAGAAAAGGCCTGAGATCATTATCAACGAAGTTTTGAAGACGTTCCATGCTTTCGTTCCACAGCGGCACCACGGTATCATTCCAGAATGTTTTCAGCATTTCCATGAGTGCATTCCACTGCTCAATAAACCCGCCCAAATAGGTGTCCAGTTGTCCGGTGGTAATCAGATAGTTCAGGGCCGTGACCGCAAGGATGAACAGGAAAAAGAAAGTCCAGAAAATCCGCCGCCAGCGGGGTCGCTTTTTAGCGGAAGCCTTTTCGTCCTCAATCCCGGTTTCATTATCCAGAAATTCGGTAGGCCCCAGCAGGGTCTGGTCGTCCAGGGTGGTGGCCTCCATATAGGCGGAAATAACGTTGTCGATTTCGGTAATAATATTGTCGAAGCTGCTCTGGCGGGATTCCGGCTTGCGTGACAGCATGGTGGAGAGCATTTCCTGCAACTCAAGCGGTAATTTGTCGAACTGCCGGGGATTCATTTTTTTTTCGGTAACGCAGGGGGGCAGGGCACCGGTCGCCATCTGGTAAAAAATTACGCCGGCCGCAAAAATATCGGCCTGGACGGACCGTGCTTCTTCAAAGATATTGTACCAGTTTTTGCCCTGCTGATTTTTGCCGTAGTGTTCACTCAGGCCGAAATCGGCTATCTTTGCGTGGCCGTTTTGCGTAAAAAGGATGTTGCTGGGCCGCAGGTTTCCATGGGTAATTCTGTTTTTGTGAGCAAAGGCCATACCTTCGCAGATTTCCCGAGCGGATTTGAGAAACTCGCCGAGGGGGTGGGGCTTGATCAGGCGGTCGCCCAGACTACCCCCGCTGAGGTATTCCATAACAATGATAAAAAGCTCTTCGTTTCTGGAGACGCCCAGAACCGACACGATGTTTTTATGTTTGAGGGTGGCCAACAGCTTGGCTTCTTTATATCCGGTGCTTGAGCTGGAGCGTTTGCGGATAATTAAAAGATTGTGCGCTTTTTTCTCTTCATACAGGTAAACCGCGCCGTGGCCGTCTTCTTTGATAATGTCAAGCAGGGCAAAGCGATCTTTGACCGGCAGGAAACCCTCGCTGGCTCGCTGACGTTGATCGTCTTCAAGGTGGGCACCGCGCAGCAGTTTTAAAAGAATGTCCTTGATTTCATCGGCGGAAGAAGGACGGTTTTCCGAGTCCTGGTCCAGGCACTTCATGATGATTTCTTCCAGCGGTTTCGGAATGTTCGGGTCGATTTCCGTGGGCAGCTTGAAACGGCCCAGCGGTTTTTGGCCGGTAAACAGCTCATACATGACCACGCCCAGTGAGTAAAGGTCGCTCAGGGTGGTAACGCAGTCGGCGGAGATCTGCTGTTCCGGCGACATGTACGGGAGCGTCCCCATAACGATTCCAGGGCGGGTTTTGTCGGCCTCGCCTTCATCCTCGTAAAACTGCGCGATTCCAAAGTCAAGCAACCGGGCGTTTTCTTCATCATCTATCAGGATATTGCCCGGTTTTAAATCGCGATGGATGACCCCGTTTTTATGGGCATAGGCCAGCGCCTTGCATGTCTGAATCGACAATTCAAGCTTGCGGTTGAAGTCGAGATCACCCTGGTGGATTTTAAGGGCAAGGTCGATGCCCTCAACATATTCCATAACGAAATAGGGCATTTCATTGGGGGTTATCCCGCGGTCGATAACATGAATGATATTGGGATGATTGATACGGGCGATTATCAGCGATTCGCGTTTGAAACGCTCATTAACTTCGGAATGCTCCCGCATTTTTTTGGAGAGCACTTTTATAGCAACCGGCCGGTTCAGGGAGACCTGGACACCCTTATATACCGTGGCCATTCCGCCTTCGCCGATTTTACCGATCAGTTTGTAGCCGCTGATCTGAGCCATGAACAGTCTGCTTCTCTCAATTGAATCAACTGTACCTGGGAACGTTTACCTGTTTTTACGTTATCGGCCCTTGTTGTGAATACATGAGGGCGATATGTATTTCCGGTTCGTTGTGTACCATGGAATATAGACCATTGCCGGGAACGTGTCAACGGTAAAAAACCGAAATTACTTGCAAAATATGAAAACACGTTTTGCGTTGCAGCAGTGTTGCGGTTGTGTAAATTTATGCTGGACGCAGGCGGGAAGATATGTAAGATTAAGCGGAAAGGAGAGGCCGTAATGCAGTGTCCCAAATGTAATACTGATATTACCGTCGATGACGGAGCAGAGTGTCCCCATTGTCATGCAGAGCTTGATACCGACGGCCGGTCTGCGCCTGTCCCTGAAGAGAACGGCCAGGCGCCTCCACCCCAAACGGCGCTGGATGAGACTGCTGCGGAAATCGTCAAGGATTTTGAGTCGCACCTGCATGATGCTGCAACCGAAACGGTTGATCAGGAACCGGCCTCCTTACGGGACAAAAGCAGCAGGGATGGTCATGGTGCTGAGGAATTTCGTTTGAGCAGCCCCCGGCCACGCCGCGCCCGTGCGCACGGCAGCCCGGAAGCAGATCAAAACACCTCAATAAAGCGTTCCCGGGACGAAGATATTCACCCCGCCCAACTGGAACTGTTTCAGGAAGAGCAGTTCGACAATATCGTCATAACTCCCGGGCCGGAGGAGCAGTCGCATGATGATGAAAAGATTGAGCAGGAACTACCGGCTGCAGCATGTGATAGTGAACCTGTTCTTGATGAAATGGAGTCATTGGATCCGGATGACCTTGATGACGAAACCCCCTCTGTTTCAGACAGGCCGTCGTCCCGGGTAATGCCGGTGATGGTAGTGCTGCTGTTTTGCCTGTTTGCCGGCGCGGGCGGTCTGCTTTATTTTTTCCCGGGAGCGGTGGATTTATTGCTGTCCGGACCGGGGTCGAATGCCGGGGAGCATAAACGCACGGTTGTGCCGTTGCAGGAAACACAGGGAAAAGCCGAGCAGGAGTTCGGCCCCGGCCGCAAAACGGAGATCGACCGGCCGGTTCAGTTTACGGACCTTGTAAGCACATTCTCCGCTTCAGAAAATAACGATGCAGGACGAAAAGAGAACCATAGTACAGCGGCCGAAGAGGTGCGTCAGACCTCCCCGGTGCAGGAGGAGCCGACAGCAGGGGCCGCCTACTATACGTTGCAGGCCATGACCCTGTCTTTTAAAGACCGGGCGGAAACACTTGCAGAAAAGCTGGCGGAAAAGTATCATCCCGTCTATATCATTACGCAGAAAAATTCAGACAATAAGATGCTTTATAAAATCCGCATCGGTAAATACGCTACTGAGGAGGAAGCCCGTCAGGCGGCGGCCATGCTTGAAAAGCATGAAAAACTGTCGGCCCTGATAGTTGAAACGCGTGGTTGAGATTTTTTCGTGCACTGGATTTTTGATTGAACCGCCCAGTTGAGGAAGGAAGGTATGCCTTTAGAAACATATCCGGTTCTGCATGATTTAACCAACACCTACGACAAGTACCTGAACGCCCATCTTTACCTGGGACAGTCACAGGAGGGTATTGTTTATGTCTCCGACAAAGTCCGGGAGCTTTTTGCCGATTCGCTCCAGCAGGGCACCTGGAAGCTGACGTCCGAACTGCACGACTCCAATGATATTGAATCCTTTGACATGCAGCAGTTGCAGGAAGGTATTGCGTCGCTCGGCCCGTATTTTAACGTGGCGATGGGCGGGGTACTGGTAAATTACGAAATGCGCCGCAACGAGTTCCGCAAGGCGTATAACAGGATCCTTGATAAATGCCGGGAGTTGAAGAGAACCGATGCCGAAAGCAGCTTGGCCCAGGCGTTGAAGGACTATCGCGACGGATATAAGGGGCTGGAGCAGGCTGATTTGTTCCGTGATGCCCTGCGGCTGTTCCAAAAATCGCTGGAGCGGCATATGCAGAACCCCATTGCGTATCTGCATGTCGGCCATATTTTTCATTACCGAGAGTCCCTGCGTGATTTCAATAAGGCTTGGGATAATTATAACCTCTGCTATACCTCATCGGCCGATGATCCGGCCCTGCACCCCGTGGGTGCGCAGGGCTGTTTTTACTCAGGATGGCTCTCCGCCGCAGTGTTCGGCAACCTTCAGGAGGCCGTTACCTGGACCAAGCGGGCACTTGAGCTCGACCCCCGCCTGCATGAAGCCAATTATCACCTGGTAAAGTTTAATGCCCTTATCGGTGATATGGATGAAGCCTCAAAGTGCCTGCAGCAAACCATCGATACTGTTGATCCGCGCTATTGCCTCAAATTCAAAGTCGACCCGGATTTCCAGGTGGTAAAGGATGACTTGCGGGTTGTCTTTTTCAATATTGCCCAGCGTAATATCGAAGAACTCAATGAGGCCCTGGAAGGTGATATGGGGCAGTTCAGCGATGTCATGAAACTGCACGCCCAGGATAAAATTGAGAGTTCCCGGAAGCTTCTGGATGCCAATGATCTCAATCAGTGCATGGAAGCCATTATTCAGATTGACGACGTCTGGCGCAAGGCCCACAAGGAGCAGGTACTGAAGGAAGAAAACAGCGAGGAAAAACAGGCCCGAAAACAGGCCGAAGAGGAAAAACACCGTGCGGAGGAAGAGGCACAGAAAAAGTCCGAAGAAGAACAGCGGATGAAAGACGAACTTAAAGCGCGCATGGAAGAGGAAATGCAGATCCGCATTGAAGCTGAAAAAGAGCGACTTAGGCAGCGCAACTTTTTAAAAACCGTTTTTTCCGGCATCTTTTTTCTGCTCGTCATCCTTACCGTATCATCTTTTGTGATTTTCGGTTTAAATATCGTCGGATTCATTCTCCTCGTGCTTGCCAGCATCGCCCTCCTTATCCGTTCATTTTTAGCATGAAATTTATCACTTATTTGTGTTTTTTTATATTAATTTTATGCTTGTTTTTTAGCGTGTTTTCCGATATGTGATGTACTATACGAACCATCCTTTTTATCAATCATTCATGCCAAGCAAGGAGGAGGAACATGGGTAGAAAAATCGTAAGCAGTATAGTACTGATGGTGCTGATGCTGGCAGTTGTCGGCAGTGCCCATGCAGCCAGCGGGATCCGGCTGTTTGACGACCGGCTGGTCATCCACGGGAAGATTTCAGAGCAGTGGATGACGCGAGTAAACGGATT
>JANQGV010000006.1 GCA_028282925.1 Thermodesulfobacteriota bacterium | reverse complement strand
CAGAGTTGAAACAGATAGCCGATACCTTCATTGCCGGTAATCACGACTGGACCGCCATCGGCAAAAGCAGTGCCGAAAGCTTCAATCCGTCGGCGAGGTCGGCCATTGAGTGGACCCATAACAAGCTGACCTCCGAAAGCAAAGAGTTTCTTGCAAACCTGCCGCTCAAAGGTCAAACAAAATCGTTCATGTACGTTCATTCAACTCCCTATGAGCCCCAGGTCTGGGAGTATATTTTTACCACATTCGATGCTGAAACCAGCTTCGAGTTTTTTACCCAGCCCCTCTGCTTTATCGCCCACTCACACTATCCGGCGGTTTTCACCCTCAGAGAAGACAAAGACATTACGGCTGAAGTACCCCTGCACATTTCGCTGGTCAACGGCCGCAGGTACATCATCAACAGCGGCAGCGTGGGGCAACCGCGTGACGGGAATCCCTATGCCTGCTACGGCCTGCTTGACACGGACACCAGCCGGTATAAACTGATGCGGGTTGAGTACGACATTGCCGCCGCCCAGCGCAAGATAGTAGACGCAGGACTCCCACCCTATCTTGCCACCCGGCTGGGCCTGGGAAGATAAAATACAACTGCATATAATCAATGAAGAATCGGCAGCCAATACATATTGGACTTTGTATCGTACTCTTTTTCAGCCTCCTGATTCAGTGCGCGCCTTCCCCGGTGCAGCTCACCCCCCTCCGTCATGAATCGTTTTTCATCAGCCCGGATAAACGCTCAACGCTGACATGGTCTATTCAGACACAGCGTAAAAGCACCCGACATCTGGGCTATGAAATAACTGATTACTGGGACAATCCAGTGATTGAAGCAGAAGCCGGCATAGGGCCATCAGACACCCTTACCATTCCCGTTGAGCTTCCCCAGGGCTTTTACATAATAATATTCCCCCAAAGCAATCAGAAATTCGGTATAGTGTCGATGCCTGCCTACCGCGATGCACCTGATCCGTTTTTCGGAATAGACAGCGCACTTACCAGCATTCGAATTGACAACACCCTGCGTGAAAGTTTAATCAAAACTCTGAAGCGTTCAGGCATCGGCATAGCACGCGAGCGATTATTTTGGCATCAAATCAGCCTCGCCCGAAACACCTGGGACTGGCAGACGCCTTTCCGTTTTGATGAAACCAGAAACCTCTACAAAAAGCATGGCATACATGTACTGGAGCTTTTTCATGATACTCCGGACTGGATGGCCGATAATAACAAAAGTCCCTACCCCGCAAATCTCCCCGAAGCGGCTGCGTCATGGAGTATCATCGGAAATCGCTGGCACTCATTGTGGGGGGCGCTTGAAATCTGGAACGAACCTGAACTGCCAAAGTTCGGCGGCGACCTTCCGGCAGACCAGTATGTTGCCATGGTGAAAACACTTGATTACAGTTTCTTTAGAATCAATAGCACCCTTCCCATCGGCGGGGGTGCTTTTACAGAGTTTTGTCCTGATACGTATCTTGAGACGTGCGCTCAAAACGGCCTTTTGAATCATATAGATTTTGTAAGCATACACTCCTTCATGCCGCCGGAAAACCTCCCTCCCCTCATAGAGAAATACCGTTTGTTACTGGCGAAATACAACCGGTCAAATCTTCCAATCTGGATTACTGAGGCAGGCGCGTGGGCAAAGGAATGCACTCAACGGTCTCTGTTTAACAAACACATACAATTAACAAGATGCGCACAGGCAAAGGCCCGTGACATCTGCATAAAGGCTGTCGAATCCCGTGCATCAGGCATTGAAAAATTTTTCCCGTTTATTCTCATCCCCTTTCAAGAGTCAGACCACTATCACGGGCTGGTCTCGGAGCAGTATACACCAAATCGATCCATGGCAGCGTATTGCCAGACCATCAAAGCCCTTGCCCACACGCGCTATGCCGGGCGCCTTTCCCTCAACGACAACACGAGCATAAGCAATCGCGTTTTCCTCAAGGACGAAAAATGCATCATCGTAATCCACACCACTGAACCATCCCCGCAAGCCGAGGTCCACCTCCCGATACCCGTGCTTCAGATTGAAGGCATCGATGGCCGATCGCTTCAAATAAACGGCGCTGGTAATATACCGATACCCGACGGTATAACCTATGTCTTTACGACTGTCGACCATATACAAAACAGGCTGATACCTGCTGAAAAAGCCATTACCGGCCGAAACACCTCTTCCCGCCCTTCTCCCCTGATCATACAGCACCTCGCAGATAAAAACGATGCAAAAGCATCGGTTAACGGGTATACCCTCTTGAAAGACACCGCCCAATGGACCATTCCTGTCCGGCTGAACAACCTTTCATCGACGCCGCAAGCACTCTCCTTAACGGTTAATACGATTTCCGGAACGGGTATGAGAAAAAGTAAGCACCCGCAATTGATTGACATTGCCCCAAATAATTGCAAAGATGTTGCCGTAACTGTTGATCTCAAAGACTTGGGGGGCGCATTCACCATACATATTTCCGGGCACTCTCAAAACACACCCGACCCGACCCCGCTGGTCTGCAATGCAATGGTACAGAAATAACTGTACAACGCTGAAACCGGAGGGGGCATGTATAAAAACAAACGAATAATTGCAGTCGTGCCGGCCTACAATGCTGCCAAAACAATCAAAAATGTCATCGACGACATGCCTGAATTCATCGATGAAGTTCTCGTGGTTGATGATTGTTCCACAGACCACACCAGCGCAATTGCCGAATCACTTGGCGTAAGCGTAATCAGGCATCCGCACAATCTGGGATACGGTGCCAACCAAAAGACCTGTTATTCGTACGCATTAGAAAAGGGTTACGATGTTATCATTATGGTCCATGGCGATTATCAGTACGACCCAAAGTATGCCGAAAGCATGATAAGGCCCATCGTCAGCGATCAAGCGGATCTTGTACTGGGCAACAGGATGAAAACTGCACAACAGGGCAAGATGCCCCTCTATAAAATTGTCGGAAATCATGTTCATTCGTTTCTCATGAATATTTTGCTGGGAACTCACTTTAAGGATTTTGCCACCGGCTACAAGGCATATTCAAAACAATTGCTGGAAGCTGTTGATTTTATAAATTTCCGGGATGGATTTATTTTTGATGAAGAATTGAATGTCTATGCCCTTAAGAAAAAAATGCGGCTGATCAATGTTGATGTACCCACAAAATATTTTGAAGATATGTCCTCGGTAAACCTCCGGACAAGTGTAATCTATTTTTTCCAAACATATTTTGTCATTTTGAAGTCCTGTTTCGTTAAACACTAACAGGCAAATCATCAGGGGCGCCACAAACATACTCGTACTTACAAAACTCTTTGATATGCTGTGTAATACTCAGCACGTCCTCATCGCTCAAGTCGGGAAACAGAGGCAGTGTCAACACGTTTTTCCAGACATCCTCAGCAACGTCAAGCTTCCGGTAATACTGTTCATACAGAGGGTATAAGTGGTTTGGATAATAATGCACCCCGGAAGAGATGCCGCGTTCCCGGAGGTATTCATTCAGCTTATCCCGCCTGGACAGCTGAATGACATAACTGTAACAACTGCTTCCCGCGTACGGCATTTCCTGTGGTGTTTTGATTTCGGACAACGTATGAAGTTCCTGCGTATAAAGATCCCTTATCTCCCTACGGCGTTTATTATGCATGTTCAGCTTGCTGAGCTGACAACGGCCTATTGCTGCCGTGATATCATTCATGTGATATTTATATCCCAGTTCATTCAGATCATATCGCCAGTCATACTCCTTCTGCTTTCCTTCCCGCTTCCAGGTATCTTTGGAAATTCCCATCCATCTGAGTTGTTTCAAACGTTCAAAAACCTCCTTGCTGTTTGTGGTAATCATCCCACCATCGCCTGCGGCAAGATTCTTGACTGCATGAAAACTGAAACACCCAATATCACCTATACTGCCGAGCTTCCTGCCGTTATACTCTCCGCCGCAGGAATGGGCACAATCTTCAATTACTTTAAGACCATGCTTCGCGGCCAGATGCAGTACTGGTTCCATATCACAGGCATGCCCCCCGTAATGCATAATCATAATCGCCCGTGTTACCGGAGTAATAAGCTTTTCAATTTTTTCAACATCCAGATTCAAGGTGTATTCGTCGATATCACAAAAAACAGGGACGGCATTCATGTGAAGTATGGCGTGGTTGGTTGCTACAAATGTCATCGGTGTTGTTATGACCTCACCTCTACCGATGTCGAGCACCTGCAAAGCCAGATGGAGTGCCGCCGTGCAGGAGTTGAGTCCCACAGCATACTTAACACCTATGTAGTCGGCAAACTCTTTCTCAAATGTATCGGTTTCCGGCCCAAGACCGACCCATCCTGAAAAAAGCACCCTTTCAACAGCTTTTACTTCTGCGGAGTCGAATGAAGGCCTGAAGATAGGAATAACGCCCAGAGACTGTATGTATGGTTCCATGTTGTACCCTCTCCCGTTTAATAAAAAGTGTATGTAGAAAAACGATGTACCTCCCTCTTGCCGGTACGGAATTAATAACTACCTATCTTCTGCATGACAAACCTTTTTCAAATATTTTTTGTAACAGATACCGAGCAACAGCCCCCACAGCAGACAAAGCGGGATAATGCTTGCGATGTGATAGGGCACGAGCAGCTCTCCCAGATTAAAAGACTGAAAATTATTTTGCCAAAGCTTGATATCAGTCATCGTATCGATACCGGGGTAATCATGAAAGCCGGAAACCGGAATCGGATTAATGGAAACATTTCCCGCCAGCAGATTTTTAAATATTATTCCGCCCAGCGGGTTTTTTATATTTCCCGGTACTTCACTTCCGACCAGCGTTATTGCCACGTTGACAACAAGCGATATAACCCCGAAAAACAAGTAGATTTTTCTAAACTTTCTCAAAACAAATACCGTCAGCATGAAAATAAACGGATATGCAGGTATAAGATACCGGGGACCGGGTGCAGTACCCCCATACCAGGCGTAAAAGCTGGCAACAAAGAATAAAAAGCAGAGAGAAACAACACCAAAAAAAACACCCTCCCGTGAAAACCTTGATGATCTCAAAAAGAAAAACAACCCGGGGAGAGCCATCAGAAGAAGGGGAGAGCTTACAAACAAACCACGGTACGGAAAAATGGTCAGTTCAGCAAGATTGCGCAGCCGCGGTACGCCGAAGAGAGATCCATCGACATAGACCATAATCAAATCATTTGCGTATGCATAGCTGGAGTTAAACGGCCCGCCAAAGCATGCTGCATTATAAAAACATTGGATTATCCCACAGGGGACACACCCAATCAGGAAATAGGGTAGAGCTTTTCTTCCGCCTGGAAAAGTCACATAATATAAGGCAATGCAACCCAACGTTAAAACAGTCGATGGTTCTGTCAACACAGCCAGCGATGCCGAAAAGCCGGAAAGTATGGCAAGAATTTTTCCGGCTCGCGGTTCGATGCCCTGCACGTGTTTGATGTAAAATCCGAGAAAAAATGAAAGGAACGAGAAAAAAGCAGCCGGAACATGACAATAGAAGGATGTGCCGTATGCGAATATGAGTGTGCCGAAACCGCAACAGCCGGCCGCTATCAGACTGTCTGAAACATGCATATCGAAAAAATGATGGCAGGTGTAAAAAATCAAAAAGCACAATAACGCCGCGCAGATACCTACCGTAAACACCGTGCTGACATACGCACTTATGTGAACCTGTTTCCCTTCATCATCAGGATAGATATATCCGCATAGATATTCACAGAGCGCAAACGGCAGTACCGCTAAAAAAGAAAGGCCGGGAGATTTGTTCGAGTAGTAATGACCATCATAATAGGACCAGTCACCGGTATTTACAAACTCATAATACGGATCTTTTGAATCCTCCCTGTAAGCGTCAATAGCAAATGACTGCTGGTGAATAATTGCACGCGTCAGGCAAAATCTGCTGTTTTGGGTCCAGCCGCCACCCTGGAAAAAATACCCAAAAGTCAAAAAAAAAGATGCAATAATGAACAGATACAACTTCACAGGTAGATGCTTCATGAAAGCTCCATAATCCTGTCTTGCCTAATTGTACGGGATATATACTTAATAATACGTTTTAATAGCGAACTTCTTTCAAAAAAAGTCCGCAGGCGGGCGCGGCGGCCCCGGCGCGGGTACGGTCGCGTGCTTCGAGAATTGCGGTGAATTCATGGGGGGTCACCTTGCCCCGGCCCACGTCGGCCAGGGTGCCGACAATGTTTCTCACCATATGCTTGAGAAAAGAGCTTGCATGGATTTCAAAGAGCAGGATATGCTGCCGGGTCCGTTTAAACCGCACCCCGAACACCTCGCGCACGGGCAGGACCTCTTCCTTGTCGGCACCCTGGAATGAGGAAAAATCGTGCACCCCGATAAGCGTTTCAGCGGCCTGCTGCATGACGGCTACATCCAGCTTTTGAATAATATGCCAGGAATACCGCCCGAAGAAGGGTGAAGGCTGGGCCGTGTTCCAGATCGTATACCAGTACACCCTGCTCTTTGCACTGAACCGGGCATGAAAATCGGGCGACACCTCTTCCGCCCGGGTAATGACGATATCGTCCGGCAAACGGCTGTTGATACCCTTGACCAGACCCTTCGGATCTATCCCCGACGCAGTCTGAAAATGGGCCACCTGCCCCAGGGCATGCACCCCGGCATCGGTGCGGCCCGAGCCGTGCACTTTCACCGGTTCATTCACTATGGTGCTCACCGCATCGCAAAGTGTCTGCTGCACCGTTGTGTCCCGGCTCTGGATCTGCCAGCCGTGATAGGCCGTGCCGTCAAACTGGATCGTTATTTTTATATTTCTCATACAGCATCAAACCATGATCAATTGACATATTGAGCAAAGAAATAACTGTTTTTCTGTATATACGTCTGGTATGATAAACCGATTTATGATAAGATCGTTACTTTTATCCAGCTTAAAAATATGCGGAAATACAGCGCATTTTGCCGTCGTTCCGTGTTAGCTAACTTTATCACAATTGGAGGACAAATTGAAAAAAAAGCTGAAAATAGGCATTCCCAAAGGAAGCCTTGAAAAATCGACAATAGAGCTTTTCAGGAAGTCGGGCTGGAACATTATAACCAGTTCCCGGAGCTACTTCCCCCGGATCGACGACGACACCATGTCATGCGCCCTGGTACGGGCTCAGGAAATGCCGCGTTTTGTTGAAAACGGCACTCTTGATATCGGGCTGACCGGCAAAGACTGGATCCTTGAAAACGGTTCCGATGTCCAGGTGGTGGACGACCTCGTCTACTCCAAGGCCACATCCCGCCCGGCACGCTGGGTCCTGGTGGTAAAAGACGACTCACCGATGAAAAAGCTTGAGGACCTGCAGGGTAAAAAAATCTATACCGAGCTCGTCAACTTCACCAAAAACTACTTCGACGAGAGAAACATCGATGTTGATGTGTCGTTCTCCTGGGGAGCAACCGAGGGCAAGGTTGTGGAAGGTCTGGCCGATGCCATAGTCGAAGTGACCGAAACAGGCAGCACAATCAAAGCCCATGGGCTTAAGATCATTCATGATTTACTTGAGACCAACACCCAGCTTATCGCCAACAGGGAGGCCTGGCAGGATCCCTGGAAAAAGGAAAAGATCCAGCAGATATCCCTGCTGCTGCAGGGCGCGCTCCGGGCCGAAGGCATGGTGGGGCTCAAAATGAATGTACCGAAAGACAAAATCGACGCGGTTATCAAGGTGTTACCGAGCCTGAACGCCCCCACCGTTGCCAACCTGTATAACACCGACTGGTTTTCGGTTGAGACCATCATCGCCGAATCAACGGTCCGTGAACTCGTTCCGCAGCTCATGAAGGAAGGTGCCGAGGGCATCATCGAGTATTCATTGAACAAAATCATTTAAGTGTTCCATGAACGAATTAACCTGGGTCGAAATATCAAGAAGCTCCCTGGAAAACAACATCAGACAGTTTCGCCGTATCATCGGGCAGGACACCCTGCTCTGCGCCTGCGTTAAAGCCAATGCCTACGGCCACGGCCTGATCGAATCGGCCACGGTGTTCACCGGCGCCGGGGCCGACTGGCTTTCGGTCAATGCGCTGTATGAGGCCCGCCTACTCAGGCAGGCCGGCATTACCTGCCCCCTGTATATTCTCGGCCACGTTCCCGATGCAGATATCCGTGAGGCTATTGACCTGGACTGCCGTTTCGTGGTGTACAACGAAGGGTCTATCGAGGCCGCAGCCAAGGCAGCCCGTGAAGCCGGAAAAACGGCCCGGTTACACATAAAAGTCGAGACCGGGACCAACAGGCAGGGTATTGACATGCAGGACGTTACCGGTTTTGCAGGTAAGATACAGGCCCACAGCAGCATTGAGCTTGAGGGCATCTGTACCCATTTTGCCAACATTGAAGATACCACCGACCACACCTATGCCGAACTGCAGATAGAGCGTTTCACAGAAGCAACGGCAAAACTGGAGCAGGCCGGAATTGATGCACCCATTAAGCATTGTGCAAATTCAGCTGCAACAATTCTTTTTCCCGGCACCCACTTCCAGATGGTGCGGCCGGGTATTTCATTGTACGGCATGTGGCCCTCAAACGAGACCTATGTCTCATACATTAAAGAGCGTAAAAACAACTTTACCCTTTTGCCGGCGTTCACCTGGAAGGCCAGAATAGCCCAGGTTAAAACAGTGCCGACCGGCGAGTACATCGGCTACGGCTGCACCTACAAAACCGGCCATGAAACGCGCCTGGCCGTCATTCCGGTGGGCTATTACGACGGCTACGACCGCTGCCTGTCCGGGGCCTACGTACTGATCAACGGCAAGCGGGCTTCGATCCGTGGCCGGGTTTGCATGAATATCATTATGGCCGAGATCACCGACATACCCGAAGCACAGGTTGAACATGAAGTGGTGCTGATGGGCCGCAGCGGCGATGAGGTGATTCCGGCAGAGCAGTTCGCCCAATGGGCCGGAACCATCAACTATGAAGTAACCACCCGGGTCAATGACCGCATTCCCCGGATTACGGTTGAATAATAACTGATTAACGACTACACTGAAGATTCCCCGGGTGTTTAAACCACCGTTCCGGAATTCTTCCGAAAGAATATGAATAATGAAACTGGAAAGCCTGCAAAACAATCCGTTCCTGACCGACCCGAACGCCCCGGTTGTACATGTAGCTAAAGGTGACGATCCGTACACAACCACCCGCGATGCCCTGACCCGTCTGGACCTCTCCCCCGCCCGGGGTAAAAAAGTGCTCCTCAAGCCCAATGCAGGCCGGATCGCCTCAATGGGCGAAGGCATTACAACGCACCCCCAGGTTGTTGCCGCTGCCATCGACGCTTTCCTTGAGGCCGGCGCCGTGGTCTCAGTTGGCGAAAGCCCCATTACCGGTATTGCTGCCGAAGAAGCCCTTGAGGCAACCGGCATTGCCGCTGTTGCCCGGGAACGGGGTTGCACCCTGATCGACATGGATGTCCGGCCTTTTGTCGATGTGGAAGTCCCCGGAGGCACGGTACTCAAAGCCATTAAGGTCTGCAGCGACGTATTCGACCATGATAGTATCGTGTCCATCCCGGTCATGAAAATTCACATGCACACCGACGTTACCCTTGCCGTGAAAAACATGAAAGGCTGCCTCTGGCGGCGCAGTAAAGTCGAGCTGCACATGATGCCCACGATTGAGGGCATCGACGAGAAACCGCTCAACATTGCCATTGCCGATCTGGCGGGCGTTCTGCTGCCGCACCTCTCCATAATCGACGGCATCGTGGGCATGGAAGGCATGGGCCCCAGCGCCGGCACGGCGAAAGCTCTCGGCGTTGTTGTGGTGGGTGCCGAACCTCTTGCTGCAGATGCCGTGGCATGCCGCCTTATGGGAACTTCCGCTGAAAAGGTTCCGCACTTACGCATGGCTGGAGAACGGGGCTACGGCATTATCGATGAAAAGCGCATAACGGTAACACCCGACAACTGGCTGGACTGGAGCTCATCGTTTGCGCCGCCGCCCAGCAACCTGTCCATAGAATTTCCGGAATTCGACATAGTGGATAAAAACTCGTGTAGCGCCTGCCAGTCTACCCTGCTGCTGTTTTTACAGCAGTACGGGAACGCAATCCTGGACTATTTCCCACCCAACACCCGGGTTACCCTTGCCATCGGCAAAGGCCACGAAAACGTGCCGGAAAATGCCATATGCATCGGAAACTGCATGGCCCGCCACCGCGCCGAGGCCACTTTTGTTACAGGATGTCCGCCCATCGGTAGCGAAATACTGAAGGCCATTACCGGCAAGACGACACTTGACGGCATCAAAGTCAAATTATGATACTCCCCGCCTGCAAGGCGGGGCTTTCCCATCACGTTCCGTTTAAGCCGGTCTTGCCTGTCCGGCACACTAAACAACCTTTCGGTGATCTTACCGTGCCCGCATTAATCTATTGTCAAATGAGCCCGTATAAGCTACCCTATAGCATTTTAATCCGAGTCGGCAGTGTGCACATACTTGAGCATATGATTCGATGCAACATCTTGGACACACCCTGCCGTTTACTATATATTTAATTACATGTTCGTTAAGGAAACCACCATGAAACACATGACCGGTATTTGCCTCATGCTTTTCACAGCATGCATGTTGTCACCAGCACTGGCTGATGAAATTCATTTTACCAACGGAGAACGTCTGATTGGTAAAGTGGTAACCATGCACAACAATAAGGTTGAATTTATTTCGGAAACGGCGGGCAAGGTTGTGGTTGACCTGCAGAAAGTACTCACGATTACAACAGACACCGACCTTGAGCTTCAAACCGCAGGTGATTCGGTGATTAAGAGCAGGAATGTTACGAACAAGAACGGTACTCTCTCCATCACCGCTACCGACACAAAAGAACACTCCATGGCCCTGGGAGACCTGACGGCAATCAACCCTCCCCGAAAGCCTGCGGTTACCTGGACCAGAAGCGTTACTGCCGGCCTGACAAGTTCACATGGCAACTCATCCAATACCAATGGCAACGTGGCCGTCAATATCTCCCGCCGCTCTGCCAAGCACCGTTTTCGCATCGACGGACTATATCTCTACGGTCGTGAGGACAACCCCGATGCCGACGACGACCCTGATGCCGACGAGGAAGTAACCGTTGAAGAGAACTTCACCGTCAGCGCTAAATACGACTATTTTTTCACCAGCGCGCTTTATGGTTTTCTCAGCGGCAGCTTCAAGAAAGACCATATTGCCGATCTCGATTACCGCATTATCACCTCCTCCGGACTCGGGTACCAATGGTTCGATTCGGATATATTTTCTTTTAGTACCGATGCCGGTATTTCCCTGAAAAAAGAGAAATACACCACCAGAGTTGAGGTTAATGATGAGGATGACGAAGAGGATGACGACAGCGGGAACGAGGAACCTGCGCCGGTCTATCGCAGAGAAGTGGACCGCACCAATGACCTTGCCATTCAGCTTGGCTGCTCGCTGCGCTGGAAACCCACCGATTCCCTGCATCTGCTTGGCAATGCCACCTACACGCCCAGCATCGACGATTTTTCAGACTACTTTTTAACCGCCGATGCCGAACTGCGGGCCGCCATCAACAAAAGACTGTTCAGCAGTTTCAAGATAATCCTGGACTATGATGCCACCACAGCCGAAGGGGTCGGCTCAACCGAATTGAAGTACATCTTTGGCCTGGGCTTGAATTTTTAACGACAAACAGAAGGCATGTTGCAACTTACATATGAGTCTGCCGCAATCCCCTCGTAGTTACAGAATGCTGCAGAATGTTCAGATACAAGGCGCGCGAAACCCTGAGGAGTGAGGCGTATGTGGTTATACGCCGCAGGGACGAAGGGTGAGCGCAACGCAGTAGATGGGCATTCTCCAGCATTCTGGAGGGAATTATCCGGAATACTGATCATTCTCATCAAACTCGGGGATAAGGTCTTCAAAACCGTGTTCCCTGGCCCACTCGCAGGTATTGTTCCAGCGTAGTTCTTTTTGATCATCGGACGAGAGCATCCAGCCCTGCATATTGTAAACGATGGGGGGAGCAGGGATAGAGGGGTCGTTTTTCTTCTGATAGGCTTCTTCAAGGTCGCTGTATACTTGGCGCCAGATATGCAGTAGCGGGCACAGTGCTTTTTCGGACATATTCTTGTTACCTTTCTGATGAATCAATTCGAACGGTTGCTTCTGAACCTTTTCTATTACTCTTTTAACATCCTGCATTACTGAAAAGCATAGTATAGTATAAATTTCTCTTTTCAACAAGCGTATCAAAGAAAAAGCGCCGAGGCGGATAAGGGCTACTTTTTCTCCAAATAGTCCTTAAAAACCTCTTCATGGTCATCTTCATCGAGCAGAACACTTTCAAGCAGAGACACCAGTTCCGGATATTCTTTAAAACGCTCGATCTGCTCGGCATAGCGCCTGCGGGCCGCCTCTTCCAGGGCAACATCCTCGGCCAGCATGGTTTTTATATCGCTGCTGGTATCGATGGGCCACTGGACAAATTTCGGGGTTCCTCCGTATGTGCCGATGAGGTCGGAGAAAAACAGAATGTGCGACATTTCATCCAGGGCGGCAGACTTAAACGACTCGGCAATGCCCGGTTCCGACTCCTTGGCCGAAATGCGATGACAGATATATTGCAGGGTTGCCCGGAATTCCTCGTTCATATTCTGCTGCAGCATTTCCAGAATTGCCAGGCGGTCTTGTTCACTGTGTATCTTTGTCATACCGTTCCTTTCATAAAGCAGCAAATGTGCTTTTTCGTTCGTGTCGGCAAGAATCCATCACACAGGCCCGCTCCGCTTTTGACTAGTAATATCAGAAATAATGCTGTATAGCAATGAGTCAGTTCTTTCTCGCCGATGCCATATGGCAGGATTACCCTCGGCATTGACACGTGCAGACAATTTCTCTATACTTTCTTCATATCTTCACTAAAAAAAGAGCGGGGGTAGCAGATGCAGCATGTTCGTTTCAGACTGAAGATATGTCTAATAATGCTTGCCGGGGTTCTGGTGCTGGGAACCATCGGGTTCAGCAATACAGAGAACCTTTCCCTTGGGAACGCACTTTACTTTACCATTGTCACCATCTCAACAGTCGGATACGGCGATGTGCATGCAGTTACCCCCACCGGAAAAATACTGGCCCTCATTGTGATCATTACCGGGGTAGCCACCTTTCTTGGCGTGGTTGCCAACACAACCGAGTTGATGCTGGACAGGCGTGAAAGGAAAAGCCGGCTTGAGAAACTTAACATCATAATCGGTTTGTTTTTCAGCAGCCTGGGAACCCGTCTGCTGAAGTATTTTGCCGGACTGGACCGGGAAATCGATTCCGCCCGGAAGCACCTTCTGGTTACGAGCGAGTGGTCGAATAAGGACTATGAACATGCCTATAAAAAGCTGCAGGACTACCGCGGCGCCATAGATATCGACAAAGCTGATCTGGTACAGGCACGGGATTATCTTGAAGAGAAAAGCGAGTTGCTTTTGCGCATTATGGAAAACCCGAACCTGCTTGAACATGAAACGTTTACCGACCTGCTCATGACGGTGTTCCACCTGCAGGAAGAGTTGCACCTCCGGAAAGATCTTGCAAATGCGCCCGATCCGGACCGTGAACACCTTCTGGAAGACATGCAGCGGGCATATGGATACCTGCTGCGGCAGTGGCTGCTCTATATGCAGCATTTGCAGGCCAACTACCCCTACCTGTTTTCACTGGCTGTTCGGACAAATCCCTTCGACAAAAAGGCTACACCGGTTGTACAGTAATTGCCGGGAATTTTTCAGGATAACCGGATTTCGGCGCCTATTTTCAGCTAAAGTATCTGGTACATCTTCCGAAAAGTATAGATCAACAGAAAGTGAAGGGGCCACAATGAAGTTTTCCTTAAACCGAAGATGTCCAAAGTGTGACAATATGAGCAAAATCAGGTTGAAGCGACCCTTCTGGCTGCGGATGCTTCCCCTGAGTAGGCTGTATAAATGCAGGCACTGCAGGAGCGAATTTATTACACTCTTCAACAATGTGTCGTTTCATATTCCGGCGGTGGGCATGCTGGAATCGTTTAATCCACGGCAGTAGTTCCCCCATCCACCTGATTTTCCTCAACCGCAACCACCATTATCCCGTCAAAACCTTTATCTTTCAATTGTGCAGCGGTCAGGTGCGCCTCGATAAGGTCTGAAAACCGGCCGACCTGGATACGATAAAAATCGTCACCGTGCAACGAAGCAACCGTGATGCGAACGTCCTGCCGGTATTTTGCAACACTGCCCTTGATAATCCGGGCGGTTTCAAGAGTCTGGTAGGCCCCGACCTGGATGGTGAAGCTTCCTTTGCGAAAATCGGGGACGGATTGGGCTTCCCACCAAACCTCCCGGCCTCGGTGCTGCTCCGAGGCAACCTGCACCGCCTCTATGCGCACCCTGGTCGTACCTAGGCGTATCATCCCAATGTGCTCTGCCCCGCTTTTTGTCAGATCGATAATGCGTCCCTTCACAAACGGGCCACGGTCATTGACACGCACGATAATGCTCTTGCCGTTATCAAGGCGGGTAACCTTGAGATGGGTCCCCAGGGGCAGGGTTTTGTGGGCCGCCGTCATGCCGTACATATCATAGATTTCTCCGCTGGAGGTCGGCCTGCCGTGAAACTTTGTGCCGTACCAGCTGGCAATCCCTTCTTCAACATATCCGTCCGCCGATGGGATGGGGTAGTAGTAAATACCGTTGATTTCATACGGGCGCTGACTCGCCGGCATCCCGGGTACGTAACTTGATTTCCTCGGGTCCGGGTAACGACCCAAAGAACATCCACCCATCACCGTCAGGCACCATGCCGGCAGAACCACAAATAGTTTTATCAGTAAATATTTTCTTGTAATAATCATCTTTTCTTCCGTAACCCACTGATTAATAAAGACTAATAGTACCAGTACATACCGCTGCTGGCAAGCAATTCCCTATTTACTGCTTGACCGGAATGCATTATGATGGATACATGATAATGCAGGCAGTAAATTAGTACCGGAGAACAATTACATGGAAATGCAAAACGTTCTGATAGCCTTCGCATTGACCCTGTTTGCCGGCCTTTCTACAGGGATAGGCAGCGCCCTTGCCTTTTTTACGACAAAAACCAACACCAAATTCCTTTCAATTGCGCTTGGTTTTTCCGCCGGAGTCATGATATATGTCTCGTTCACCGAAATATTCGTCAAATCAAAAGACGCCCTCACGGCGGCTCTTGGCGATGCTGCGGGGCTTACGGCAACCACCGCATCATTTTTTGGAGGTATCTTGGTAATAGCGGCCATCGACCGCATGATACCCTATTTTGAAAACCCCCATGAAGTTCACAAGATTGAGGAAATGACCGATACCCGCCAGGCCGTGCAATATAAAAAACTGTATCGCATGGGCATCTTTACGGCGCTGGCCATAGCCATCCACAATTTTCCCGAAGGGCTTGCAACGTTTACGGCCGCACTGGAAGACCCCACCCTCGGCATTCCCATTGCCCTGGCCATTGCCATTCACAACATCCCGGAAGGTATCGCGGTTTCCATACCCATCTTTTATGCTACCGGCAACAGGGTAAAAGCCTTTAAGCTGTCGTTTCTTTCCGGTCTGGCAGAGCCCGTGGGAGCACTGCTTGGTTTTCTTGTCCTGCTGGCATTTTTCAACGATATCGTGTTCGGGGTTCTGTTTGCGGCGGTTGCGGGAATCATGGTGTTCATATCTCTGGATGAACTGCTGCCCACTGCTGAAGAATACGGAGAACATCACCTTGCTGTCTACGGCCTGGTAATCGGTATGCTTGTCATGGCGGTCAGCCTGCTGCTGTTTATATGAGGGGCTCTTCACTATCTCCGGAATCATACGGCTTTTGGTAAAAACACGTGGAAAGTGCTGCCCTTGCCGAGGGTACTTTCAACGGTAATAGTGCCGCCATAGCGCATGATAATACCATGGGCCACGGAAAGCCCCATTCCGGTAGCCCGGGCAGGCCCCTTGGTACTAAAAAACGGATCGAATATTCTGTCGATCAAGTCGGCATCCATCCCGACCCCGGTATCCCCGACACGTATCTCAAGGTAATCGCCCGGGTCCAGGTCGGGTATGTCTGCATCAGACAGCTTCGTCTCTCGCAAATGCACATCCAGCACACCGCCTTTCTCCCGCATGGCATGGGCGGCATTGGTGCACAGGTTCATCAGCACCTGATGGATCTGCACTTCATTTCCGGTTATGGTATCCGACTCGACTTCAAAGCTTTGCCTGATATCAATTGCAGCAGGAACCATCGACCGGATGAGACGCAGGGCTTCGGCAATAATAGAAGAAAGGCCGACCGGGCCGGATTCATGACCGCCCTTGCGGCTGAAATCAAGCACCTGCTGAACTATTTCACGCCCTCGCTGTGCCGCAGAGAGGACCTGCTCGCCGTTTTTACGAATTTCGTTGCCCTGCCCCCCGGCCCTGTCAAGCGACAGCTCGGTGTATCCGATAATGGACTCCAGGATATTGTTGAATTCATGCGCGATGCCGCCCGCAAGGGTTCCGATGGCCTGCATTTTCTGGACCTGGCGCAACTGCATTTCGAGCTTGATTTCCTGGGTAACATCGCGCATAACCGCAACATAGTTGACGATGATACCGGCCGTGTTTTTAATGGGGGAAAAGCTGGCCTCGGCCGCATAATGGGTTCCATCCTTTTTAACGTTGATGATTCGTCCCTTCCAGACACTGCCGCCGGTTATGGTTTTCTGGATATTGTGATAAAAGGACTGGGTATGCCGGCCGCTTTTAAGCATTGAGGAATTCCTGCCGATGGCCTCATCCTGTGTGTAGCCCGTAATCCGCTCAAAGGCCGGATTCACATATTCAATCACTCCCTGGTTGTCGGTCATGATAACCATCTCATCAGCCTGCTCAACGGCTCGGGTCAAACGCCGCATTGCCTCTTCTTCCCGCTTGCGTCTGGATATATCACGGCAGATTGTAATCGATCCCTTGAATTCTCCTGTAGGAGACATGAGAAGCGAAATTGTTGTCTCCACCGGAACAAGCTTGCCGTCTTTACGTATATAGTACAGTTCATAGGTAAGCTTGCTCTGCTCGAACAGCTCGTTGGCACACTCCAGTTGATGATTGATATAGGCCGGCGTAAGCGTCACCGGTTTGCCGTCAAAGGTTTCATATGATCCCTCCTGGGGTGAAAGCTCTATCAAATGCGTGCCGAGCAGTTCATCCTTTTTATATCCCAGCATCTGCAAAAGGGCCTCATTGACGATGACAACCCGGCCGTTTCCGTCCGCAACCACAATGGCATCACCGGAATGCATCAGTACGCTTTGCAGGGCCTGCTCCGTCTGCCACATTTTATTCTGCAATTCTTCCTCGGTCTCCTGCTTCCGCAAATCTTCAAAATATCCCACTGCCCCGGTGATCTGCTGTCGGGCATCACGCAAAAGCTGGGAAGTCACCTTTACCGGGACAACCTCGCCCTTTTTTCCGAACAACTCAAGTTCAATAGGAACAATGCTTGAGCGCTGAAACTGATAAATGCCGAACTGTGCAGTAAGCTTCCGCACTTTGCTTGAACAGTGCACCAGAGAAACAAAGGGCGTGTTGTGCAAATCGTCGGTACCATAGCCCAGCAGCCCTGCAAATGCTGCATTTGATTTTACCAGGCAGGCTTCTCCGTCAACGATACAAACCCCTTCCGTATTTCCGGTAAAGCTTGTCTCAAAATTTCGAACGGCTTCTTCAAAGGATGCAAAGACCATGTGGCTTTCCTCGAAAGCTGCAAAATAATAAACTAAACATCTAAAAGAGAAAAAAATGTATAATATTTTTATCCCTGCAAGTCAACTTTTTGATGCTGTTTGATCTCCTGACTCAATTTTTTTCAATGTGTCTTCCGTCAAAGATTCTGCACTTGAGCAACGGGAAACACGGAAAATAATGCCCGTTTCTCCCCGGCACAAACACCCGGCAAATAGTAAGCATTTGTATTTTCTTAATAATTATTATTGGCACCCAATTTGCATTTATTCGGTAGCGGAGGTAGACGGCATGGAAAATGTCTTAAAGAAAATGTACCAGAATACGGTTACGGCGTTGCAGCTTGTCTATAAGAGCACCACCGGTATAGACCATAAGCTGCTGAACCACTATATTCTCAAAATAAACCAGTTGCATGATATAGACAGCATAATCTATCAGGCATCGCGCTGTTTATCGTATATACTTGACTACCGTTTTTTCGCGTTTGCAATGTATGACAAGCAATACAATGGCGGTATAGACATCTGGATGGATCCCAAAACAGAGAACCTGGCGATATTGAATCACATTAAAAACGATTTTCTACCGCGCAATCTCGACTGCAACATCCGCTATTTTGAATCGACCCTTGAAAACAACCAGCGCGAAATATCACACATCGATTTGACGAACATCATCCCTTTCAAGGTGATGGACAGTCAAACAACTGCCATACTGTACCTCTATCCAAGAAGGCCTCTGCTCAACTACCATCATGAGCTGATCGGCATCATCGTTAAATCGCTGGCAACAGCCATCGCCAATTTCCTGAACTTCAAAAAACTTCAGAACGCGGCCCTGGTGGATCCCCTGACCCACTGCTACAACCGGCGGGCCCTCGACCGCTACATCGCCCATGATGTGGCGTGCGCCGAGCGGTACGGTTCAAGCCTTGGCATAATCATGTTCGATCTGGATCATTTCAAAAAGATAAACGATATCCACGGGCACCGGGCCGGGGATGCGGTTTTGCGGGCGGTTTCAAAATGCGTACTGGCCGCCATCCGCAAAAGCGATTATCTGGCACGGATCGGCGGGGAAGAGTTTCTGCTGGTATTGCCGGGAACAAAATTCTCTAAAGCGATCGAACTGGCCGAACGACTGAGAAGTATTATAGAAAACCTGAAGATTAAAGTTGATGATAAGATAATAACGGCCACCGCCAGCTTCGGGGTCACTTTCTATAAAAAAGGTTCCAGCAAGGACAATGTGCTGAAAAAAGCCGATGAAATGCTTTACGAGGCAAAACGGCAGGGCCGCAACCGGATCAAGCCCGACTTGCGACTGTACCACACCGTCGCCCATGAAAATCACAATGAAAAGCCTTTACTGCATTAAGAGCCACCTTCCCTGACACAACAAAAAAGCCACCCGGTAAAAGGGTGGCTTTTTTGTTGAGCTGCAGAACACAATCTATGCTTTGGACAACCGCTCTTCAAGCAGTTGCAGTTCTTCCATGAGCCCCTGGGGCAACCGGTCGCCGAACTGTTTGAAATGCTCTTTAATATCCTCAACTTCGGCTTTCCATTCGCCGGTATCAATAGAAAGCAGTTCTTCCATAGCGTCGGCGGAAACCGACAGCCCATCACTGTTGATGGCACCGCTTGCAGGCAAGAAGCCGATGGGGGTTTCAACGGCCTCGGACTGATTGGTCGTTCTTTCGAAAACCCATTTCAACACGCGGCTGTTTTCTCCATAGCCCGGCCACAGGAATGTGCCTGCATCATTTTTCCTGAACCAGTTGACATAAAATATTTTAGGCAGTTGTGCACCTTCGCGCTCACCGATCTTGAGCCAGTGTGCAAAATAATCGCCCATATTGTAACCGCAGAACGGGAGCATGGCAAAGGGGTCGCGCCGCAGTGCACCGACTTTGCCGGCTGCTGCAGCGGTTTTCTCGGAAGCCATCACAGAGCCCAGGAACACACCATGGCGCCAGTTAAAGGCCTCATTCACCAGGGGTACCACCGATGAACGTCTGCCGCCGAACAGAATCGCCGCAATGGGAACACCCTTGGGGTCGTTCCAAGCCGGATCAACGATGGGGCACTGGGAAACCGGTGCGGTAAAGCGGGCATTGGGATGGGCGGCCGGCTTGCCGCAATCCGGGGTCCATTCCTCACCAAGCCAGCTGGTCAGGCGGGGAGGGGCATCATCGGTCATTTCCTGCCACCATACATCACCGTCCGGCGTCTTTGCCACGTTGGTGAAAATAGAATTCTTTTCAAGGGCCAGCATGGCATTCTGGTTGGAATGCATGGATGTTCCGGGTGCCACACCGAAAAAACCGGCCTCAGGATTAATGGCATACAGTTGCCCGTCTTCGCCGAATTTCATCCAGGCGATATCATCGCCGACACATTCCACCTTCCAGCCGGGCACTGTCGGAATGAGCATTGCCAGGTTGGTTTTGCCACAGGCGCTGGGAAAAGCGGCCGCGATGTATTTTTTCTCACCTTCCGGCGAGGTAAGGCCCATAATGAGCATATGCTCGGCCAGCCAGCCCTCTTCCCGGGCCATGGAAGAGGCTATACGCAGGGCAAAACACTTTTTCCCCAGCAGGGCGTTCCCGCCGTACCCGGAACCGTACGACCAGATGCTGCGCTCCGCCGGAAAATGGACGATGTATTTATTGTCGGCATCACAGGGCCAGGGCATGTCCTGCTGACCCGGTTCCAGGGGCGAGCCGACAGAGTGCAGGCAGGGAACAAACTCGCCGTCCGGGCCCAATTGGTCAAGAACCGCCTTGCCCATGCGGGTCATAATGCGCATATTACAGACAACATAAGGTGAATCGGTGATTTCGACTCCGGTATAGGAAATCGGCGAACCCAGGGGCCCCATGCAAAAAGGAATGACATACATGGTGCGGCCCTTCATGCAGCCCGTGAAAAGCTCCTTCAGGGTCGCCTTCATTTCGTCCGGATCGCGCCAGTTGTTGGTGGGCCCGACATCAATCTCATCTTTGGTGCAGATAAAGGTACGGTCTTCAACCCGGGCAACATCCGCAGGGTCCGATAGGCACAGGTAGCTGCCCGGCCGTTTTTCTTCATTGAGCTTTATATAGGTGCCCTTTTGCACCATCAGGTCGCTCAGGCGGTCATATTCTTCCTGGCTGCCGTCACAGACTTCAACCGCATCAGGAGTGCACAGGGCCGCGATTTCCGCTACCCAGTCTCGCAATTTCGTGTTGGTGATGGTGTCGAGTTGCATACGGTCTCCCTCCTTGTCGTACAGTTCTTCTCAAATCGCATCTACGAAAAACGTCTAAAAATAATTGGGTTTACGTTTTTTTCAAGCCGAAAATTCTCACTCAACTTCCAGGAGATACTCAACCTCCTTTTGCAGGTGCCGGAATGCTTCGTCCGGGTCGTCAAAAAACCTGAAAAGATCAAGGTCTTCGGGACTGATCATGCCCCATTTTAAGAGCTCGTCAAAATTGATGACCGATTTCCAGTAGTCGGTGCCGTACAGCACCACCGGCATCGGTTTGTTGATTTTTCCGGTCTGGGTCAAGGTAAGCAACTCCATCATTTCATCAATAGTGCCGAATCCACCTGGAAAAATAACCAGGGCTTTTGCAAGGTAGACAAACCAGAACTTGCGGATAAAAAAGTAGTGGAACTCAAAAGAGAGGTCTTCGGTGACAAAGGGGTTTGATTCCTGCTCAAAAGGAATGCTGATATTCAGCCCGATGGATTGGCCGCCGGCCTCGTGTGCCCCGCGGTTGGCAGCCTCCATAATCCCGGGGCCGCCTCCTGAACAGATATAGAACTGCTGACCGTTTTGATTGCGCTGCCTGCACAGGTCAATGGACCAGGTCGTCAACAGCGACGACAGCTTGACGGCATCTTCATAATAGCGCGACAGTTTCTGTTCAATGTCTGTCGGTGGCACATCTTTTTGCGTCTTTTCAGGGGCAGGAATTCTGGCTGAACCAAAAAAAACGATGGTATCCCGTATAGTTTGCTGGCGAAAACGCTGCACCGGCTCCAGGTATTCAGCCAGAATACGGATAGTGCGCGCATCAGGGCTGTTGAGGAACTCCTTGTTGTTGTATGCTTTGACCGGATTTTTCATACTCGACCTCTTTTTTCTCAATCTATTGCGGATTGAATCTCTATAGGCTACACATTCAGGAAGTGGACCCCTCACAAGAAGAGGGCTGCTGAAGAAAACGTTCTTCACCAGCACCTTACAGGTACCACAAAAAGATAGTTTTATAAAGCACATAAAACATATCGCTGCGACGAGTAATTCGCACAACGCAGAAGATGAGCCTTCATCCAGTAATTCAGCGAGGCTGTTGGAGAATGTTCAGATACAAGGCGCACGAAACCCTGAGGCCTTATGCTAAAAAATAAAAGGCAAGTCTCAATTTCTATGGTATTTATTTTTTGCCCAAACAAAACCAACAAAAAGGAGACTTGCCATGGAC
>JANQGV010000065.1 GCA_028282925.1 Thermodesulfobacteriota bacterium | reverse complement strand
ACAGTTCGGCATAGCGCCGGTCATCCTTTTCCGCCCGATCAAGCTCTGACGCAGCCGTTCGCTCCGCCGCAAGTGCCCGCTCAAGTTCGGCCCGGGCGTCGTCTATTTCCTGCTGCCTGCTGCCGGTTTCAAACTCTTCCAGTCTGGCTTTCGAGTAGGCCAGTGACGCCTCGGCCTTTTCCAGGGCCAGTTGTTCGTCCCGGGGATCAAGCCGCGCTACAAGCTGGCCCTCTGCCACCGTATCTCCCTCGTCAATAAGGCGTTCATGAAGGCGTCCCGGTATCTTGAAGCTCATCCGGGTGTCGGTAACTTCGATAGTGCCGGACAGCATCAGGATACCGTCATTTTTTTCCTGCTGGATTAAGAACAATACCAGCCCCCCCGTGAGCAAACAAAGACCGATCAAAATTTTTATGATAAGCGGTTTTTTCATGACACATGCTCCTTAACGCTTAATATCGTTCCATAGTACTCGAAACACCTCCTGCTTCCTGCGCTCGAGAAGTTCTTCCACCTGGCTCTCATTCAGCCTGCCGACTGAGCTGAACAGCGGCATTACAAAAAAAGGAAAAATGTCGAGACTCGCCAGGCTCAGTGCAAAATCAGGCGCATGCATTGGGCGTATCTCACCCGCTTCGACCGCATCGTTTATTTTTTCGGTAATATAGTCAAAGGGGGTTCCACCCATCGACATGAATGTTTCCATAATGATATCTTTGGCAATGGTCTCGTCTTTGCGTATTTCCCACAGCAGGAAGTAGAAGATATCCTGGTTGCTTTTCAGAAAATCTATGTGGCGGTCTATAAATGTTTCCAGGAATTCCCGGAAAGTATCGGCCTGTACGCTGATCCGCACCACGGATATAATGAGCTGTTTAACAATATCCTCCACAACCCGCCGGAAAAGCTGCTCCTTGTTTCTGAAATAGTAATGCAACAGCATCTTGTTTACCCCGGCCTCATTTGCTATCTCCTGCATCCGGGCGCCTTCTTTCCCTTTGCGCACAAATATGGTGCGTGCGGCCGCCAGAATCAGTTCTTCTGTTTTTGCCTCATCCATATTCTTATGACCTTTCAAGCACTGAATTTCAATTTCAACCACATGGTTAAACCCTTTGATTAATTAGTATAGAACATGGATAGTCGATTTTCAATAGTTTTTTCAAACGTATCCGCCGTCCGACGCACCTATACGTTTGGCATCGAACTTGTCTCATTTATATATGAATATTCAAACACTTATCAGCATAGCGGACATCAAATACAAACGTGTGTGTAACGGCAGCCATAACAGAATCGGAGTGCCTTGAGCCTGCCTTCATACCATCTTACAGTGAGATTGGCAGAAAAACCGTCCATTATTGACAAAATCGTAACTACGTTTTATTATATAGCGTTTAAAACGAGTACAGGAACGTACTGCATATCAGAAAGGATTTCCTCATGAAAATAGCATTACCATCCCGCGACCGTCAGGTTGATTCCCACTTCGGACACTGTGAGTACTTTACAATTTTCTCGGTGGATGCCGACAAAAATATCACCGCAGAAGAAACGCTTTCTCCCCCGGAAGGCTGCGGGTGCAAATCAAACGTTATTCCCATCCTGGCCGAAAAGGGTGTAACCGTCATGCTGGCCGGTAATATGGGCGAAGGGGCCGTAAACATGCTCGGCCGGTCCGGCATCCAGGTTATCCGGGGATGTGCCGGCAATGTCAAAGAAGTGACCGAGAAATACCTGTCGGGCACCGTACAAGACACGGCTGTGGGGTGTGCCGACCACGGAGGATGCCCGGGACACTGAAACGTATCCGGGAACAGCACCACACAAATAAGCTCATAAGCGGGCACGGCTTGTGAGCTTTTCATATTAACAGGGCACAGGTGTCGTCCACCGATATCCACCCTGCAATAAAAAAGGCAGGACATATGCCTGAAGAAGAAAAAAAGATTGAAGACTACTTTAAGTACGTCTGCCATCACCTGAAAGATAAAGAGTATTCCTTCGAAGCAAAATTTTTCGATTTTGTGGCCAGACGGCTTTTTGCACGCACTGAAATAGTCGGTCTGGATGAACTGGTGCAACAGAAGCGAAGCGAAGAGGCCGCTGGCAAGAAAACAATTACAATCTACATCGCCCGGCACCTGAGTGAATTCGACTGGCAGGAAATACAAAGGATTCTGGCCATCGACAACATAATGGCCTGCGTACAGGCCGGCGACAACCTGTTTATCGGGCCCATGGACCCGCTGCTCCGCCATCATGGCGGCTTTAAGGTGTTCAGGGATGAGGCCAAGCTGTTTTCGGATTACTGGCTGACACACAGCTTCTATGTGCTGATAGACATCCTCTGGAAACAGAAACCCCTGCGAAAAATTTTCAATGCCCTGGGTCTCAAACGCAAGAAACCGCTTGTCATCAATGCCAATCTTGCACGCGACATCTACACCGCTTACATTAAGCAACTGATAGAGGTGGAAGGCCGCGATATCCTCATGTTTCCCGAATACACGAAAACCGACGACGGCAAAACCAAGTACGGCCGCAGCTATTCCGGCAAGCTGCTGGAGTTCACCCCGTTGCTGTTCAGGATGCTGCGGGATCTCAATAAAAAGACCGACATAAAACTGCAGTTTGTTCCCGTCAATGTCTCCTACGAGCGTGTTGTTGAAGACCAGATGTTTCAAAAGCTGGAAGAGATGAAATCGCACCGTTTTAAAAAACGTTTTACGTATCTGGTCGATTACTTCTTCAATTACACCCACTGGATGTACCAGCGTCGCAAAGGCATGGTTGCCATTAAGTTCGGCAAACCCATCGCGCTTCGCAAAAAAATGGATTTCAAGGTCAGGCTGCATGAAGAACTGCGTAAAAAGGTCGGTGAACTGCAGGTCGTTTTTCCCACCCAGATCCTGGGGTATGCCTTTCATGACGATACTACGCTGACGGAAACCGAACTGCTCAGCCGGGTGGACAAAACCATGGCGGCCCTGAAAAGCAACCATGCCGATGTACGTTTTCTTGAAGGACTCTCGTCCGAAGAGATTGTCCGGAGGGCCTACGCCATCTTCAACCAGAACCCGAAACGCCGCATCCTGACCAAAGACCGCACAGGAGATACCTATACGGTACTTCGCCCCGAAGTGCTCTCACAATATGACAGCCACATTGCACACCTTTTTGAAACCTGGCACGTTAAGGATCAATTCAAAAAGATTATCGATTTTTTCAGGTAGCACGGCGATCCGACGGCATCGCTCCGGCACAATGAAAAGCGGGCATATACAGTCCCTGAACAGCGCCCTGCAACAACACAATCCCCTCATCCTCTTCGGCTTCAATACCTCCGGGCAGAGCAAGCGGGCCGTCATACGCCCCACATTGTACTCAAGCGACCCGACCAGGGCACCCGTCGAAATGACAGTGCCGCACACGGCACAGCCCGGCACCAAGGTGCCCGGATACAGCAACCGGCCGGTACACCGTTGACGTCGGTCACGATCCGGTCATGCACCGTTCCTTTGATTTTTTCCAGTTTATCAATTGTACTCTTTTCGTAAGGACTTTCATTAAAAGAATAAGACCTTTCAGAAGTAAAAAGCGTGGACGACAGTGGGTTATCAGTCCACAGCACGCGCATCCGGCCAAAGAAAAGTGGTGTAATAATGTTATGATTCGGTTAATTCTTTTGATCTGCAATTGAAAAAGCCGCATTTTGATGTTAAAAATAAGTAGAAACACCTACAAGCTGATGTGATAGAGAGCTCATGAACAGAGAGAATTCTGAAAAGGCACGCAATAGTATGTTTTCCCAACCTTTTACAACATCCTGTTATTCATAAAGCAGTTGCTGCCGTCGGCCTTGAACCTTTTGGCAACGATAGTGACGGTTTCCTTTTGTTTTTTATTGCAACCAGGCCGATTCATTTCATGGGAAATAATCCCGCCGAGGGACACCGAAAAACTAAAGAAACAAAGTAATCATGGCGATACAGTTCAATAAAGATAACCGGCTGAAAAATACACTATAACACTCGTTCTATCCGCAACAGGAGAGCTAACAGCATGGCAAAAATCTCTTTTAATGGTATTAAGTTCAAGGTAGTGGCAGGTTCCGTTGTTCTGGTTGTTGTTCCGCTGCTGTGTCTGGCGAGCATCAGCTTCATATCCGGAAAAAAACAGATATTAACCGATATTGAAAAAACCCTCAGGTCGGAGTCCTTGATGATGAAACAGGAAGTAATAGCTGTTTATGATCTGGCTCTGAGGAAGGTGTATTCAGACCTTAATGTTGCCCGGTATATTCTCGGCAGACATGGAACGATTTCCCTTGACCAAAACGAGCTTTTGGATTTTACCATCGTCAACCAGATTACGAAAGAGGCGGAGAAAACCCGGATACCCTCCATGAAAATAAACGACGAGAAGCTGTCGTTCAACTATACCGTGGTCGACACAGTTCAGGATACGGTCGGGGGAACCGCCACGATTTTCCAGGTCATACCCGAAGGACTGCTGCGCATATCAACCAATGTGTTGAAAAAAGACGGTTCCCGTGCTGTGGGGACGTATATCCCCACATCGTCTCCCGTGTATAAAACGGTCATGAATGGTAAAACGTTTTACGGAAGAGCCTTCGTCGTTAATGCCTGGTATTTGACCGCCTACGAACCGATTAAGGACGATCATAACCGGGTAATAGGTGTACTGTATGTCGGAGTTGCCGAAAAAGAATTTCAGGAAGTGCTGAAAGACAACCTTGCAAAGCTTGTCATCGGTAAAACCGGGTATGCCTTTATTCTCAACGACAAAGGCGATTATGTTCTGTCTTTCAAGCGTAAGCGCGACGGCGAAAACATCAGGGATGTAAAGGATGCCGACGGCAACTATTTCATACAGGAAATGATCGAGAAAGGCGTGGCCCTGAAAAAAGGGGAAACAGCGGCATCATACTACCCCTGGAAAAACGGTGAAGAAGAAGCCCGGATGAAAATTGCGGCGTACACCTACTTCCCCCAGTGGAAATGGGTCATCGGTGCCAGCGCCTACCAGTCCGACTTTCTGGAAACACTAGAAAAAGTCCGGTCGATACTCATCGTCGTTTGCCTTCTCTCCATAGCTCTGGCCTCGGTGGTGGCCTATCTTTTCGCCCGGCAAATCACAAACCCGATATATGCCATCGTCGACCGCCTGGGTGCAAGCTCCGACCAGATTGCCTCATCGTCGGAACAGCTTTCATCCTCAAGCCAGATGCTGGCCCGGGGATCGTCGGAGCAGGCCGCTGCGCTGCAAGAATCATCATCGTCACTTGAGGAAATATCCGCAATGATAAGCAGCAACGCCTCCAATGCCGGAGAAGCAAAACAGATGATGGATTCCGTTTCGGAAATCATTGAGAAGGTAAACCGGCACATGAACGACATGAGCGGCGCCATGGACACCATTTCCGGCAGCAGCGAAGAGACCGGGAAAATCATTAAAACAATCGACGAAATCGCTTTCCAGACCAACCTGCTGGCGCTCAATGCCGCTGTTGAAGCAGCGCGGGCCGGAGAAGCGGGCAAAGGCTTTGCGGTTGTTGCGGAGGAAGTCCGGAATTTGGCCCAGCGTTCGGCCGAAGCCGCGAAAAACACGTCCGAGCTTATCAAGAACACCATCGACTCCGTCCAAAACGGTAAAGACATTACCGAAATGACCAGGGAGTCATTCAAAGAGAATATGGAAATTTCAACCAAGGTGGCCGACCTGGTACAGGAAATTGCATCCTCGTCCGAAGAACAGGCCCGGGGAATAACCCAGGTCAACAGTGGTGTTTCGCAGATGGATAAGGTAACCCAGCAGAACGCCGCCGGCGCGGAACAATCTGCTTCAGCCGCCGAAAATCTCAGTTCCCAGGCAGACGAAATGAAGGAAGTCGTCAAGGAGTTGGTCGGAGTTGTAAGCGGCAGCAGCAACGGTACGGAAGCCCGGCGGGCAGACAACTCCTTGGGCGCTTCCCCGATGAAAAACCGGGTGCAGGGACCGGCAGGCCCTGACCGGATGCTGACCGGCCGATAAAATACCGGCAGCGACATTGAGATCGGACTGAAGGCGCGCCGCCGCCGTACCGCCCTGTCGCATCAAAGCGTTATTACTCTTCACTGTGACGTTGCCGGTTTTGCCGACCGTATTCCAGCAGCACCTGTTTGTCCGCTTCGGTGACCGAAACCAGCTCGCCTCCGGCCGTAAAATCATACCCCTCCTCATCTGCAAGGGGCTCCACCCTCTTCAGGACAACTACTACACTGATCGGGTCGACACGGTCGGGGACATCGATCTCAATGGTGAAATGCCGGCCTGTTTTCAGTTCTACCTCTGCAAGCAGCTTAATGGCAAGGCCTTCTTCGCTGATTTCCGTCAGCATGATATGTGTGGCACCTTTGCCGTTATCGGCAAAGCAGGTGGCATGCAGTTCCAGTGGATACCGAGGTGATCTCCTGCGTTCCTCCATCACTCCTCCACATGCTTGATTAAAAAGCTTCTTTATGAACGGCTTTCGCCAAAACAGCAATTACTTCATTGCCGATGTAAAGCTCACAACAGGCGGGTTCACCGCCCGTACTGTTCCCCCCGACTGTTCCCATATCACCGGCCTGAACGTGAAAAAAGAACTTTTCAAGAATCTCCCGGGCGGTATCATACACTAAAAAGCGGGGGCCGATTCTTTCATATACTCCGTCAAAAGACGCCATTTGTCCCGTTAAACTTACATCATCAACGAGAACACACATGTCGGCCGGCGGTGCGATATTGTTGACGGCTGAATTCCCGCACCATTACCTGATGATAATGTGCCATAGGCGCGGCTGAGCCTGCCTGAATCTCTTCCGGGATTACCGGGCGAGAAGCGGTTGCATCAGTTATTTTCGGTATTTTGTTTAAGCATTTCAGCTGTATGGGCAATGCCTGACAGCTCAAGAATCTCTTTGGCCTGCTGCAGCATGGCGGGATCCGCAAGCAAATGTTTCACACAAAGGCCCATGGTTGTTATCAGGGCTTTATTGCGCTCGGCATCGCTTGCATCAAGGGGCTTGGGCTCATCGTCCCAATTGCAGCGCCGGCCGAACTCCTTTTTGAAGCGTAAAATAATTTTTTGCATGGAATCGATTGCCTCCGGGGTAAGTTCCCCGGGCGGTGCTGCAAACATATCTGAACTGCCCATCGCATTAAACCTTTCCCGTTAATACTCCTGCCCCACGGACATCATTATAGCAGGCCCCCGCCATCTGTCAAGCAAGGCACGAGCAAAGAAAAATCAGATAGTTGGAATAACCACACCGAAGGGATCGGCACAAATGATTCGGGCTGAAGCTGTTGTATGTGGTGCGGAGCTTTCAGGTTGCGAACAGGCTGCACAACCGGACTTTGAAATACCGCCCTGCCTCAGGAGCGCTTGTCAATGGGGATAACTTCCTTATTGAACGAGCCGGTATACATGGCCCGCGGCCGGAAAATCCGGTTGTGCTGCAAATACTCATGCACCCGGGCCGTCCAGCCAGCCACCCGGCTGACCGCAAAGATGGGGGTAAACATTTCCGGCTCAATCCCCAGGCTGCTGTACACAAGGCCTGAATAAAAATCAACATTGGGAAATATCTTTTTTTGCTCACCGAGCCGACCGGCCACCTCCTGCTCCAGTTTACCGGCTGTTTCGAACATGGGCTGCAGTTCCGGTCTGTTGTCGGCCAGCATTGCAGCCAGGGGCCCCAGGATGCGCGCCCGGGGATCATAGGCCTTGTATACACGGTGTCCGAATCCGGCGATCTTGCCGCCGCCGGCAAGGGTTTTGTCGACCCAGGCTGGAACGTTCTCGGATGCGCCGATCTGTTTCAACACTTTCATGACCTGTTCATTGGCCCCACCATGCAGCGGCCCATTGAGCGCGGCAATACCCGCCCCGACGGAAAAATAGATATCGGACAGGGTCGAGGCAACCACCATTGCCGCAAACGTGCTGGCATTCATACCGTGGTCGGCATGCAGGATCAGGGCGATATCCATTATGCGCTCTTCCACGGGGGAGGGCCTGCGGCCCGTCATCATATAGAGGAAGTTGGCCGCATGACCCAATTCAGGGTCGGGCTCTATAGGCACATGCCCCCGGCGCAGGCGGGCGACTGCGGCGGTTATGGTTGAAACACCGGCTATCAAATGATAGCAGGCATCAATGCCGCAGGCTTCGGCGAGCTGCCCGTTGACGACAGGCTCGGCTTTCTTAACGCCCGACATGAATTCATAAATAGCATGTTCTTCACCCCGGGGCTTTGTTTCCATGGGAATTGAGTCTTCATCCGAGCCGATCGCATTGCACGGTCCCCGCCGCCCCTCTTCCTGGTCCAGAATGGTAAATTCCTGCCGCATCAAATTGGTTCCCAGGCGCAGGGCACCCATGGCGTTCATCTCCTCTACCGGAAACCCCATGAGCAGGCGCAACGTCTTGGTTACAAGCCGATAGCGTGCCAGCTTTTTCTTGAAGCGGGACAGTTCTTCAGCATTGGGGAGCCTGTCGTGCAAAAGCAGGTAGGCCACCTCTTCGTAGGTGCAATAGGAACACAGGTCAAAAATATTGTATCCCCGGTATATAAGCCAGCCCCGTGCTCCGTTGACATACCCCACTTTGGTTTCGGAAGCTATTGCGCCTTCCAGCCCCGGCCCCACCGTGCACGCAATGGGCCATTGAACCTCATGGGTCAGTTCCGGCTCCGGCTCACTGCTTGATTCTTCCCGGGCGCGGCGATATGCTTCAAGCAATAGATTTTGTATGGTACCGATTGTATCCTGCATGGCGGCCTCCTGGTGCGATTATCGATAAACCTGTCGGAGAGTCTTCCGATAAAAAACCATGAAAAATGAGGCGTAGGTTTCTGTACGCTGCAAAACGAGGGGTGAGCAGAAGATGGAGTTTTCCGACAGCATCCTATACCCTCCAAGTATAAGACTCAAATGCTTTACTTCAATACTTTATTCATTGCACGGCCCACACTTTTTTAAAAATGTTTTCAATTGCATTATATTTAATAATATATATATTCTATACGTGACATGAAAGAGAGGAACCCCACATCCTCCTTAACCGTTAACACGTTAAAATT
>JANQGV010000196.1 GCA_028282925.1 Thermodesulfobacteriota bacterium | reverse complement strand
TCGGAACCGAGGCCGCCATTAATGAAGTTGTGGCCCAGAAACAGCTGCAAACGCTGCTGCTGGCCCTTGCCATGGTTTTTGTGTTCTGTACCATTAACTTTAAATCATTCAAGGCCGGGGCGATTCTGACCATTCCGCTGCTTATATCCAACTGGATGGCATTTGCGTACATGGCCATTTATGATATCGGGCTGTCGGTTTCCACCCTGCCGGTGTCCGCGGCCGGAATAGGTATGGGGGTCGACTACGGTATCTACATGCTTGCCCGTGCAGCCGAAGAGAAAAAGAACAATCCATCGTGGAATCTCAAAGAGGTTATTACCGCTACAATCAAGACGTATACCAAGTCCGTTATATATGTTGCCGGTACTCTTGTGCTGGGCCTGCTGGTCTGGATTCTTTCAGGCCTGAAGTTCCAGGCCCAGATGGGTATGATGCTTGCGGTCATCCTGTTCCTGAACTGCCTGGGAGCCGTGTTCCTGGTTCCGGTGCTGATGCTGCTGTTTAAACCGAAGTTTCTGACGCACGCCGAAAACGACCGCTCAAAAGCGGGTGATGCAAGCGCCACCGAGCGGTGTAGTGCCTGTGCACGTCCTGCCGAAGCGCCTGAATGTGTGATGTCGGATGCGGAAAATTGATACGTAGATAATACGGCACTTCTGAGAAAAAGCCCTGCAACCATGTTGCAGGATACATATAACGGGAAAAGGGTCCACGGTGTTCCAAAACGGCGCACCGTGGGTTGCCCCTTTTTGGGTAACTCTTACACTAGAATTTATCAACGCACGGATACTGCCGGATAAAGCGGTGCTTTATCTGCACTAAATGGTTGTGCGTACTATTCTTTTTTATTTTATGTGGTTTTTTTAAATTTAGTACCCTGATTTTGTCGTTTTTACCTTGAATTTCTAACTTAAAGGGTATAAAAAAGGTACAGGTACGGGAAAGTTAGAAAACTAAGTAAAAACACCTAGATAGACATCAGGGGGTATATGCTATGCAACTGAGCCTAAAATTCAAGTTTCTGGCATCAACAATTTCGTTGATTATCCTGGGAATGGGTATCTCGACCATTGTTTCAGTCACCAATTCCCAAAATACCATCGAGCGAATCAGCCAGGAGCAGCAGGTACAGTTTGTGGACCTGACGCTACGCCAGGTGGATTCCTGGATACGCGGCAGAACGCTTGAAATGATGTATTGGGGCAAGCTTGACGTCTTCAATGTGGCCATTGACGGGGCTTTTATCAAAATGGCCAATACGGAACTGGCCGGACTGAAAAAGGACTATGATTTTTACGAAATTTTAAACGTGGTCAATCCCCAGGGAGAGGTTGTTGCCTCATCCGACCCCGACCAGGCCAAAAGTATACACGCAGACGGTAAAACCTTTTTTCAGGAGGCCCTGAAGGGTAACGTGTTCGTTTCGGATGTTACCACCAGCAGTATCAGCGGTAAACCGGTGTTTATTATATCCGCTCCGGTCAAAAGGGACGACCAAACCGTCGGGGCTCTTTTCGGAGTGGTTGATCTCGGCTATTTCAATAAAAACTTCGTCATACCCGTCAAGTTCGGCAAAACAGGCCATATCTTTATCATCGGCGCATCCGGACTTGTGCTTGCCCATCCGGACAGCACTGCCATTATGAAGCTGGACATGAATCAGCATGATTTCGGCAAGGAAATCCTCCAGAACAAAGCCGGAGTCATTCAGTTTACATACCAGGGCAAGAAAAAAGCCGCAGCCTATAAAACCTCCAATACGCTTAAATGGACCGTTGTTGCCTCAGCAGACACATCGGAGATCACGGCTCCCGGCAGAGCATTGAGTAAAATAAATGTTATCATCGCGTTGTGCGTTATTGCGCTGGCGGTGCTTATCATTTTTTATATATCCAGAACCGTTGTCAAACCCATCTACGCCGCCATCGACACGTTGTCCGAGAGCTCCGACCATATGACCAATTCCGCCCAGCAGGTTTCCGCCGCAAGCCAGTCCCTGGCGCAGTCGACAAGCCAGCAGGCCTCATCCCTGGAGGAAACCTCGGCATCTCTTGAAGAGCTTTCGTCCATGTCGAAAAGGAATTCCGCGAGCGCCAAAAACGCTCAGGAACTGGCAAACGAGGCCAAAAGTACTGCAAATACCGGTGCCGACGCGATGGGAAAACTCATCAGCGCCATGGCCGGCATCAATCAAAGCAGCGATGAAGTAACAAAGGTGGTAAAGGCCATAGAAGAGATAGCTTTTCAGACCAACCTACTTGCTCTTAATGCGGCCGTAGAGGCAGCGCGCGCCGGAGAGGCAGGCAAGGGCTTTGCCGTAGTGGCCGAAGAGGTGCGCAATCTGGCCCAGCGGTCGGCAGAGCAGGCCAAAACCACCAGCCAACTCATCGCCGAGAGTACCTCCCGGACAAAAGAAGGCGCCAAACAGGCCCAGGACGCCAATGCGGCTCTGGAAAATATCGTCGCCAGTATCAACAAGGTAACAACCATTGTCGAAGAGATATCATCTGCCAGCAACGACCAGGCTCGCGGTGTGGCCCAGATAAACTCAGCAGTTTCCGAGATGGACAAAGTCGTACAGCAACATTCGGCCAGTTCGGAAGAATCGGCCTCGTCAAGTGAGGAAATGTCGGCCCAGGCCAAGAACCTCAAGGGCATCGTGACCATGCTGACAAGAATCGTTGAGGGCGGAGGAGCTCATAACGGGACCTCCGCAGCAGGCAGTGCAGTGCAAAAACCTGCAGGCAGGATTGCTGCAGAAGAAAAAACACAAACCGCTCCGGTATCTCATGAACTTCCGGCAGCGGATGATGATTTTCAGGACTTTTAAGGGCCCGGCCAGGGTGGTTCATATGCATGTACCTGTTGCCGAGCCCCACCTTTGCCCTTGCAGTGGGGAAAGGTGTTCACAGTAGGACAGGTTGTGTTTCATATGTGGGCTTCCTCATGAAAAAAAGACCATCGGGCAACCACCGCTGTTCAGCGCAGTTTCATTGCTTGCCGGAAACCGTGAGCTTTGAGCAAGGCTCTTTGAACTCTGTTTTTTACTTCCCTGCGATTTCCTTTACCCTTACAGACACACATTCATCTTCAGGCGTTGTAAGCCCCTTGCCGGACAGCAACGGGGATTGTGCGCGTGGTAACCATACGGCTATTCCCGGCACACTGCACCGTTTTTGCAGGAATATTAGACCGGAGGTGGAGTGCCGACAAGACGGGAGACATCGGTTCAATTCAGGAGTTTTTATACTCTAGTAGGCATAGAGACACATATTAACAATAAACCATTAACAAAAGGGGGAATTATTATGACCGGAAAAAACGAAAAAAAACAGTGCACCATCAACCGCGGTATGTTCGGCTCTATCGTTACCTTGGGCATGTCGGCTCTGTTGCTGTTTTGTCTGACGGGATGCAGCCCTGAACCGCCGGACTATGATCTGTACGAAAACATAGGAGATTATCTGGAACTAAAGTATACCAACCACGGAGCTGAAAAGCGCAGTATCTCCGATGACTTTATCGACTACTCGGTGAATCTTTCGGGGTTGTTCAGTCTCGTATTCGGTGCGGCGCAACTGGAGGTGCATCTGACATCATACGACAGCAGCGACATGGCGGTTGCTTCAATCAGCCAGTTCGAAGTGCCGCCCGACTCGGGCTCCTATACCGATGTGGCCTTTGTCGTACGACCGGCCGCTAATATCCGGGCCCCCTTTGTTCACGGCGACGCACTGAAAGCCCTGGCCGGTATGGACGGTTCCTTCAGCATGGATTTTTACAACGTCAATCAAGAGAATATAGACTGGGAAACGTTTTTCGACAATGAAACCGAAACGCTGGAAAAGGCCCTGGCCCTTGTGGAGCCTTATCAGCGCACCGGCGAAGACCGGGGTAAATTTACGGCCCATCTCGTGCCGTACAAAAGTCCGTACCGTATTGAGATCGAAGAGCCGGAAACCGACGATGAAACCGAGCGGCAGGCGTACTTCACCGCCGCCCTGGATGCATTCAAGCTTTTTATGGATGCCTACTTTCGCAGCCTTGCGCGGCTTGAGCCTGAAAACGATACCGATTTGATACAGGGTACCAAAGACGGTACGGACGAGTTTATCGACATTCTCTATGAGGAGGATTTTGCGGCCAATATGGGCAAGGAACTGTTCGGCGATGATTTCGACAAATATTTCCTGGAGGGGTTCTGGAGAGACGGCTATTACGGATCCGGACTGTAGCGTGATTATTGATGGTGACCATTGAAATCAGTACGGATTTGTGCAACTTTTTTTCTCCCGCTTACGAGGGATTTATATGTATACAGCAGAACCACGGTAACTAACGAGACAATACTTCAGAGAAAAAGGAGGAGGCAAATGAGAGGAAAGATCGTAAGCAGTATAGTACTGATGGTGCTGATGCTGGCAGTTGCCGGCAGTGCCCATGCAGCCAGCGGGATCCGGCTGTTTGACGACCGGCTGGTCATCCACGGGAAGATTTCAGAGCAGTGGATGACGCGAGTAAACGGATT
>JANQGV010000033.1 GCA_028282925.1 Thermodesulfobacteriota bacterium | reverse complement strand
CGGGCCGGCAATAGTTGTTTGTAACGGCCACGGCGGCATAGGAAGACAGTACGTCAAGAACGGCAACCGCAGCGGCCGTTTGCTGGATTTCAGCGATGTGCTGCAGAATACGTCCCCGAACTTCTTCAAAAACGGCAAACTCAAGCTCTTTGGCCCGCTCTTCGGCCCCCAGTATTTTTTCTTCATACTCTTTCAGTTCGGGAATGATAAACCGTTCCGAGTTTACCAGGGTCTGTTTGCGGATATAGTGATCGGGAACCATGGGGAGATTGGGTTTGGTAACGTCGATATAGTAGCCGAACACTTTGTTGAATTTTATCTTCAGGGACTTAATACCGGTTTTTTCTATCTCCTGTTTCTGAAGGTCTACAATCCACTCCTTGGCATTGGTGGAAATGTTTCTCAACTCGTCAAGCTCGGGTCTGAAGCCGTCCCTGATAAAACCACCGTCCCTGACCCCCGGTGGAGGCAGCTCTACAAAGGCGTTTTCAATGGTACGTACTATCTCCTGCAGATCGAAGAGGTTTTCAATTTGGCTTGTGAGCAGTGACGATGTACATGAAGAGAGTGCATCTTTGAGCCCGGGAATTGCTTTCAGCGAAACGCCCAGGCCGACGATATCCCGTGCTGAAGGTGTGCCGCAGTTAATGCGGGCCAACAGCCGCTCCAGGTCTTTGATGGCCCCCAGAGGTTCCCGCAGGCGGTGCAGGAGATCTTTTTGTCCGGCAAGCTCTTCGACGGTATCAAGGCGCCGTGAAATGCTGGCGGCGTCGATAAGGGGGCGGGTCAGCCACAGGCCCAAAAGCCGTGCTCCCATAGGTGTTATGGTTTTGTTAAGTATTCCGTACAGGGTGTACTCATTGCGGTCGCCGGACGAGGGCCGAATCAGTTCCAGGTTGCGGATGGTCTGTTTGTCGATCATCATGTGCCGGGTGTTCTGAATCGCCAGCGGCTTTTTCAGGTGCCCCAGTGATGTATGCAGGTTGTCCCTGAGATAATACAGCAGGGCACCGGCGCAGCAGATCCCGGCCGGGAGGTCTTCTATGCCGAAGCTTGCAAGGGAAGTGGTTCCAAACTGTTCAAGAATACGCTTTTTTGATTCCTCGAGCTCGAAAATCCAGTCATCATACTCATTAACAGCCGGGGCATGTTCCAGAAAGAAGTGTTTCAGACTGTTGCGGTCCATTTTTTTTGCAATAACGCATTCCCGGGGGCCCAGGCGAATAAGCTCATCTTCCAGGGCCTGGATACCGCCGAACTCGCCCACCCGAAAATCACCGGTGCCGAGATCAAGAAAAGCACAGCCCCATCGGTTTTTCAGGAGATATACGGCTGCGATATAGTTGTAGCTGCCGGACTGCTCGACTTCTTCTTCCAGGTTGGTTCCGGGAGAGACGATCTTGACGACCTCCCGCTTCACGATTCCTTTGGTCAGTTTGGGATCTTCAACCTGCTCACAGATTGCAACCTTGAGGCCCGCCCGTGTAAGGCGGTTGATGTATCCCTGGGCGGCGTGAAAGGGGACGCCGCACATGGGTATTTTATTTTTATTGCCGCCGTCCCGGGCGGTGAGGGTGATTTCGAGAATCGAGGACGCCCGCTTGGCATCTTCAAAAAACATTTCATAAAAATCGCCCAGGCGGAAAAAGAGTATGGTGTCGGGGGAAAGGGTTCCGCGAAGCGACTGATACTGCTTGAGCATGGGGGTTAGTGACATGGCCTGATCATCCCTGTCCGGCTGCTTCTTCGGACTTTTCATCCGCGGGCTCGGCGTACAGAATGCGATGACAGTGGGGGCAGGTTATCAACTTTTCCCCCAGCACGGCCTCATTATAGGTTTGAGGCGGAATGTGCATGCTGCAGCCCAAACACATTTCATCTTCCGTCTGGGCAACGGCAAGACCATGGCGGGCTTTTTGAATTCTGAGATAGTCGGATAAAATATCGGGCTTTACTTCCTTGAGCAGGTCTTCGCGCTGGAGCTTCTGTTTTTCGATATCTTCCAGGAACACCTGGAGTTCGCCCTCAATCTGTTTCTTTTTTTCGGCACACAGTTGCTGTGCTTTTTTCAGCGCTTCCTCGGCTTTTTGTACATCGACCCGGGCCGCTTCAATGTTATCCATGGCTATGATGATATCGTCCTCTTTTTTGCTCATGGACTCCTTGATGGATTCAATTTCCTGCATGGAGGCCTGATATTCTTTATTGGTTTTTACCGACAGCATCTTTTCTTCAATTTTTTTCTTTTGTTCATCAAGGGACTTCAACTCCCGCTCATGGTCCCGGTGGGACTTTTCAAAAGACTCGAATTTTTCCTTGGCTGCGGCGAGGAGACCTTCATCCTCCTTCATTTCGTCTTCGAGCCGGGTCATGTCGCCCTGATATTTTTTTTGCAGATCTTTTGAGCTCTGCACTTTTGTATCTATTGACTGGATGGTATAGAGCAGATGAATCTGTTTTTTCAAAACAACCTCCTTCGGTGGGTAAAATTTTGCTTACGCATAAAAAAATGCACCCACTATAGGGGTGCATCTTTTTTTCAGATACTGTTGTCTTCTGCAATGAAAAAATATGAGTCCGGCTTTTTTCGCTGTTTCATTGGAAGCTGTACTTTGGTGGGCTCACCAGGGGTCGAACCTGGGACCATCCGGTTATGAGCCGGGAGCTCTACCAACTGAGCTATGAGCCCACTGCATGTATACATTTTAATATTCAACAAAGCTTTTCAGTTTTTTGTTTCTAATGGGATGCCGCAGCTTGCGTAATGCCTTGGCCTCTATCTGCCTGATCCGCTCCCTGGTCACATCAAAGTCTTTACCGACCTCTTCCAGGGTGTGGTCTGCTTTTTCACCGATACCGAATCGCAGCCGCAACACTTTTTCCTCCCGGGGCGTCAGGGTTGAGAGTACGCTCTGGGTCTGTTCGGAGAGGTTTTTATAGGTAACGGAGTCCATGGGATTAATGATCTTTTTATCCTCGATAAAATCGCCGAGATGGCTGTCTTCCTCCTCACCGATTGGGGTTTCGAGCGAGATGGGCTCTTTGGCGATTTTCAACACTTTGCGTACTTTTTCAAGGGGCAGTTCCATCTTTTCGGCTATTTCTTCCGGTGCCGGTTCGCGACCGTTTTCCTGCACCAGGTAGCGTGAGGTCCTGATGAGCTTGTTGATGGTTTCAATCATGTGAACCGGTATTCTGATGGTGCGCGCCTGGTCGGCGATGGCGCGGGTAATGGCCTGGCGGATCCACCAGGTGGCATAGGTGCTGAACTTGTAACCGCGCTGATATTCGAATTTTTCAACGGCTTTAATCAGGCCGATATTGCCTTCCTGGATAAGGTCGAGAAACTGCAAACCCCGGTTGGTGTATTTTTTGGCCAGGCTTACAACCAGCCGCAGATTCGACCGCACGAGCTCGTCTTTGGCAATTTTTGCTTTCTTTTCCCCGTGGTCGATTTGCTTGAGGGCCTGTTTGAGCCCGTCAACGTCAAGGCCCGCTTCGTTCTCGATTTCACGGATTTGCTTGCGGTAGTTGCGGACCTCTTTATCGATGGCCTGGAGGTCTTCAAGCTTCACCCCGTATTTTCGCTTGATCTTCCGCTGCTCGTTCTTGTTGTCTTTTGCCTGGCGGATAAGCCTGCGAATTTCGGTGGGGTTGAGTTTCAGCTTTTTGCAGCTTTTGTCGGTAAGCCGTTCAAGGGATTTGACCTGTCCCAGAAAATCGCGAAGACGGGCCACGATTTTCTCAATATGTTTCTTTTTCAGCTTTATTTCGCGCAAAGCTGTATACAGTTCATTTTTGTCTTTCTCAACCTGGTTTCTGAGGTATTTTTTCCGGCTGTCGCTGAGTTCCTTTTTAGTGGCAAGGCGATGAACGATCTTTTCAATGTTTTTGAACAGCTTTTCAATGTGTTCCATCTGTTCGGTAAAGGAGTTTATATAGCTTTCCTCGTCGATTTCACTTTCTTCATCATCAAGGTCCGCCAGAATGTCCCGGATGGAAATATCTTCTTTTTTAAGCAGTTCATACAGGATAAACAGTTCCTGGATCGTGACCGGAGAGTTGAATACAACATCCAGGACTTCCCTTTCGCCTTCCTCGATCCTCTTGGCAATCTCCACTTCTTCTTCCCGGGAGAGCAGAGAAACCGAACCCATCTCTTTCAGGTACATGCGCACCGGGTCGTTGATTTTGCCGTACAGGTCTTTTTCTTCGTGAGATTCGGCCTCTTCCTGGGGGGCCTTGCCGATTTTTCGCCGCTGGAGACGAACCTTCTGGTTTGAATCGACAATCTCAATATCCATTTCGCCAAACATCAGCATCAACTCATCAATCTGATCGGGAGAGACCATTTCCGGCGGCAGAACATCATTTACTTCATCGTAGGTTAAAAACCCTTTTTCCTTGCCGATGTCTATCAGCTGTTTAACTTGTTCCATTTTGGGCTTTCTTCCCATGTACCAATCTCCTTTTCAGATGTGATGAAGATTCAGTTTGTACTGCTGAATCCTTGTTTTTTCTTTCAGAAGGTTCTGGTGTTCCTGCGAATGCTTGCTTAATAATGAATCGTCTTTGCTGGCTTCGGCCTGCTTCATGAGAAGTTTGGCTTTTTCCAGTTGCTTACTGTTTCTTTTTAGACGAATATCCCGGACACAATCTTCCAGACCTTTTACGGGGTCATCAGGAACATCATCCTGAAATGTGAGTTCCGCAAGTATCTTTTTGACGTTTTTTTCCGTTATGTTTTCCACCGCCTCGGCAAGATTGAGATTACCCTGTTCTTTGTACAGCCGACTGAGCAGGGCCCCAATTTTTTTGGCAGTATCACTGAACTCCTCGATGAGTGCATCCCGTTCCACGATTTCGATGATATCAGGATGCTTGATCATCAGTTTTAATATTATTTTTTCGGCATTTTCCAGCTTTTCTGAAGGACTTTCTATGGCGCTTTCCTCCAGTGGGTCTGCAGCCGTTGCCTGTTTATTACCCATGCGTTGCTGTATATGGGCCTCTTTCACCCCGACACGCCGGGCAATCTGCTGAATATATAAATCGCGTTCCATTGCATCGGGAATTTTTTTCAACAACGGAACAATTTCATCTACGGCGGTCACCTTACCGCGCGGTGTGCTGATGCCGTGCTTTTGAATAATGTGCTCAATGACATAATCCAAAAGCAGGCCTGCGTTGCGCACTTTTTCTCTAAAAGCATCTGCGCCATGGTTTTTGACAAAGCTGTCCGGGTCTTCCTCATTCGGCAGAAGAACCAGACGGGCGGTTGTGCCGGACTTGAGAAACGGCTCGATGCTTCTCACCATTGCTTTTTCGCCGGACGGGTCTGCATCAAAGACGGTTATGATGTCCGATGTATACCGTTTCAGGAGCATGACCTGCTGCTCGGTCAGTGCCGTCCCGAGCGCTGCTACGGTATTTGTAATGCCGGCCTGATGCAGGGTTATGGCATCCAGATACCCTTCGACGATAATTGCACTGCTTTCTTTCGACATGCCGCCTGTGGCGGCCTGGAGCCCGTACAGAGTATGCCGCTTGCTGTAAATAACCGACTCCGGCGAATTCAAATATTTCGGTTCGCCGCTGTCTATAATGCGTCCGCCGAACCCGATGATCTGGCGGGAAACATTCATAATGGGAAACATTATTCTGTTTCGAAACCGGTCATAGTGCTGCCCGTTGGGCTTGCCGATTATGAGCCCGGTTTTTTTTGCGTGCTCCAGGGGAATGTTTTTGGCTTTGCACTGGTTTACCAGGGTATTCCAGCTGTCCGGAGCAAAACCCAGCAGGAACTGTTCCATGGTTTCCTGCGAAATTCCCCGGCCTTCCAGATACTGTCGCGCACGGGCGCCCTGCTTGTCGCGTAAAAGGTAGTGGTTGAACAGTTTAGCGGCCCGCTTGTTTATGGCAAAGAGCTCTTCCCTTTCGCTGCGCTTTTTGCGCTCCTGTGGACTGAGGGGCTTTTCGGGCAATGCCACCCCGGTTTTCTGCGCCAGTTGCCGGGCGGCTTCCTGGAAGCTCAGGTTGTCGTGCTTCATCAGGAAGGTAAACACATCCCCGCTGGCACCACATCCAAAACAATGAAAAAACTTTCTTTCTTCGTTGACAAAAAAAGACGGTGTTTTTTCATTGTGAAAAGGACACAGTCCTTTATGGTTTATTCCGATTTTTTTCAGGCTGACATAGTTTGAAATGATCTCAACGATACTGCATGTGTCTCTGATTTCGCGTATAGCGTCTTCGGGTATAAACTGTGATATGGGATCTGACATATGCTGCAAAGTATATTAGACCCTGCTAACGAAAAAAGAGTTGCACCATGAAAAAAACCAGGGAGATCATGGTTGTATGTGTTTCCAAGCAGGGACAGGCGCGTGCTACAAAACACATCCTGCAAGGATAATCAGCCGAAAAGAAATTGTAATTCAGGTGCTTAGGTCTGGATTACGCCTGGCGTACCGAAAAACGCGTTTTTATCTCCGCGCGTTTTCTTGCCGCAATAGCCTTTTTTTTGCGCCGTATGCTCGGTTTTTCAAAAAACCGGCGCCTGCGAACTTCGGTTAGGATTCCGGCCCTTTCGCACTGCTTTTTAAAACGTCTAAGAGCGTTTTCAAAAGGCTCGTTTTCGTTTACCGTGATGCCTGACATGTTTTCACCACCCGTCCCGCTGGAGTCTCCTGCAACGCAACCGAGGGGGTTGGTAAATGAAAACCACAGAAAAGTCTGTTATTTATAAAAACCACCCCTATCTGTATATTGTAATAAGATATAGCATATAAAATAGTCGTTTTCTTGCTGTTTTTACTAGAAAAATACACAGAAAACGGTATTCAAACTTATAATTTTAACTGATTTTCAGTGCTTGTCAAGTTTAAATTTTTGTAATATTTTTTGGTTTCTTTGAGGAGAAAATCCTTAATTTCCGCGGCTGTTGAGAACTCAAACAGTTTATCAACCACCATTTTGCACTGCTTGAATTCCAACGACCGCAGAACTTTTTTAGCGGCCAGGATCGCTATGGGGTTCATGCTGAGCTCATCAATGCCCAGGCCGAGCAGAATGGGTATGTAGATGGGTTCACCGGCCATCTCGCCGCACATCGCCACCGGAATACCATTATCGTGGGCCGAATCGATAATTCTTCGCAACAGGCGCAGGACGGCCGGATGAAGAGGTTCATACAGATAGGAAACCTGTTCGTTAACGCGGTCGATGGCCAGCAGATACTGAATCAGATCGTTGGTGCCGATGCTGAAAAATTGTACTTCTTTTGCAAGGAGATCCGCTATTGTAGCCGATGAGGGGACCTCAACCATGATGCCGATCTCAAGGTCGGGATCAAACTCTTTTTTCTCCTTTTGCAGTTCTTTTTTAACGTCCTCCATGATTTTTTTGATTTGCCGCACCTCTTCCACACAGGAAATCATGGGAAACATGATCTTTACTTTGCCGAACGCGCTGGCCCGCAGTATAGCCCGGAGCTGGGTTTTAAAAATGGGTACTTCTTTCAGGCAGAACCGTATTGCGCGCAGCCCCATTACCGGATTCATTTCATCGGCAACATCTACATGGGAAATGAATTTATCGCCACCGATATCAAGGGTGCGAATGGTCAGCGGTCGGGGGGAGATCTTTTCGGCGGCGTTTTTAAAAATGGTAAACAGCTCGCCTTCGGTCGGTAATTCATGTTTGTTTATATACAGGAACTCGGTCCGAAAAAGCCCGATGCCTTCCGCACCGTAATCAACAACGGATGCAACCTCTTCAACAATTTCAATGTTTGCCATCAGGTTCATCCTGAACCCGTCGGTGGACTCCGAAGCGAGGTCTTTGTATTTCAAGAGCCGTCGTTCAAATTCTTCGTGCTGGTCTTTTTTCTGCTGGTACTTTCTGAGCGTTTCAGCATCGGGGTTGATGATCACAACGCCGTGAATGCCGTCGATAATAAGTGTGTCGCCGTTTTTTGCCGCCAGCATTACGTTTTTCAGGCCGACGACGGAGGGTATTTTAAGAGCGCGGGCCATAATGGCCGTGTGCGAGGTTTTACCGCCGCTTTCCGTAACGAAACCGAGCACTTCCTGAACATTTAGATTCGCCGTGTCGGCCGGTGATAAGTCGTTGGCAACAATAATGATCTTTTCACCGGCTTTGGAAATGATTTCCGGTTTCTTCCCCGCAAGGTTGCGCAGGATGCGTTTTTCAATATAGTCGATATCGCTGGTGCGCTCCTGCATATATTCATCGCTCAGGTCGGCGACATTTTTTTTCAATTCCTGCATGGTCGACTTTAAGGCCCAGGCAGCGTCGACCTGCTCGTTTTTTATCTTCTCAACGGCGGAGTTGATTAAGATTTTATCCTGCAGGATCAGGATGTGGGTATCAATGATGCTTTTTGCTTCCTGAACATTTCTTTTGCCCACTTCCTCCTTTGCTTTTATGAGCTGTTCCTTGGATTCATTGAGGGCTTTGTGCAGGCAGGCGATTTCTTCCCGGATTTCATTCTCAGACGACAGTCTGTAGTGTGAGAAGTCGGGATGCCCGTGGTCGACAATAACCACTTTGCCGATGGTAACACCCGGCGATGCGCCTATTCCTTTGAGCAGTCTGTTTTGGTCCATAGTGTGTATTTGTGTTGAGCCGCAGGAGCTCTTAACGGGGAAGAGACATGAGCAGCTCGAGTCCCTATGCTATCAAAACAGCCTGCTGGTTGACGGCAGGATGTTTAATAGCATGTATTTTCAATGGTTTTTGCTTAAATAGATGTTTTCTAGCATGTTTTATAAAGTGGGTCAATCAACATTTGCGTAAGCCTTTTGGAGAACGCCCATCTCCTGCGTTGCGCTTACCCTTCGTCACTGCAGCGTACAACCAAGTACGCCAAATGATCCACAGGAAAAAGATTTTTTCCTGTGGAAGGAAACAACGCACATACGTGCTCCTTGTTTTCCCTGAAATGGCAAAACAAGGCACCCGCTACGCGGCTGTATGTTGCCACCTCAGGGTTTCGCGCGCCTTGTGTATGAACATTCTCCAAAAGGCTCTCATACAAAAATCTCCTGACATTACGAGTGCTTTTTAGCCGGGGAGTTGCCCGCAACAACCAGGGTGAATTCACCTTTGAGCGATTTTTCTGCAAGGGATTCAATAATTGTGGAGATTGAGCCCTGCATATGCTCCTCGTGCATTTTGGTAAGCTCGCGGGTCAGCACTGCCGGTCTGTCCCCGAAAACTTCGCGAATGTCTTCCAGTGCGGCGGTAATCCGGTGCGGCGATTCATAGAATATCAGCGTTCGCTCTTCATTGACTAATTTTTTCAGGAAATTTTTCCGTTTGCCTGTTTTCGGCGGCAGAAAGCCCTCGAAAGCAAACCGGTGCACCGGCAGTCCGGATACACTCAGGGCGGTTATGGCCGCACACACCCCCGGTATGGGCACAACCGGTATTTCTTCCTGAAGGGCCGCATGTACCAGCCGGTAACCCGGGTCGGAAATAGTGGGGGTGCCGGCTTCGGACACCAGGGCAATGTTTTTTCCTGATTGCAGGTCCTGTATCAGGGCAGGAGTTTTTCTTTTTTCGTTATGTTCAAAATAGCTGGTCAGGGGTTTTTTTATGTTATAATGCTTGAGCAGCATACCGGTTTTGCGGGTATCCTCGGCAGCTATTATATCCACTTCGTCGAGTATCCGAAGGGCCCGCAAAGTAATGTCCTCACGGTTTCCTATGGGGGTTGCGACAATATATAATGTTCCCTGGCTCATGCAAGTAACTATCCATATGGATTCAGGTTTTAGCGGACGGTAGGCCGGTGCTTCAGGTCAGTCCGGCATGTGTGCTGCATATAATACAGTATATTTTCGGAATCTGCAGATAAATATCCATTAAAAAATGAAATTTTACGAAATACGGTCCGATCTTGAAAAGATACTGCTCGACTTTTGCGACATGCAGGCCGCAACCCCGGTCAAGTCGAAGGCTTTCAAGCGGCTGGCCGAACGGGTGCGTGCTCTTTCGGATGCCTACACGGAAGATCCTGCCGGAATGCAAACGGATGTGTTTTCAGCCGAACAGATGCTGAAGGCCTATGTGCTGTATTATCTCCCGGTTAACCTGGTGAAACTGTTTCCCGTTCTGGATGAACTGAAGGGACTGCCGCTCTTTACAAAAAAATATTTTACCATGCTGGACCTGGGGTGCGGGCCCGGCACCTATACCCTGGGGATGCTTGAGAACATAGCAGCGGGGACAGTTTTGCAAAAAGCAACCACCGTAAGGCTTTTCGGCATCGACCGCGAACAGCAAAGCGCCAGGGCCGCGCAAAAACTAACGCAGGACTATGTTGCCGGAAAAAAGAGTACTCTGCGAAAAGAATGGCAGATACGTTTTACGCAGGGACTTTTGGATCCGGATGTTTTGCGTTATGAACGGATACCCAAATGCAACCTTATTATGGCCGGTAATGTCGTCAATGAGCTGGACAGTGAACGTTTCGGTGAGTTTGCCGTTTTTCTGGAGCAGCAGCTTGCAACGAACGGCGCCGTAATAGTGCTTGACCCGGGCACCCGGGCGTCATTCAGAAAGCTGTTGAAGCTGAAAGAGGAAATCAGCACCCGAACGTCCCTGCATCTCTACGCCCCCTGCATTCAACCGGGCACCTGTCCCCTGGCTGCGGACAAAAAGGCCTGGTGCCATGAAAAGGTATTCTGGAAGCCGCCGCCTGTGGTACAGGCACTTGACCGGCTTACCGGGTTTACAAAAGAGAAGGGCCTTAAGTATTCATATTTTACCTTCCTGAAGCAACCGGCCGGCCTCCGTGAACGATTTCCCAAAGTCGAGCCCGGGTCGATCTGGCGAGTCATCAGCTATGTTATGAAACACAAAGGCGAGAACCGACTGTATGTCTGCAACGGGCAGCGCCGAGTACTTCTCAGGCGCCTGCGAAGAAATACAACGCCTGAAAATGCTGATTTTGATACTGCATCACGGGGACAACTGGTCTGGTTTGAGGGAGGTATCACCAGGGGTCCGTTTCTGGATATAACAAAGGAAAGCCGCTTTCGCATTCTTTAAATAAGGGGAGCCGGGTGTGGGATCGTATGAACCGATTATCGGCCGGTAACATCTATTTTTGCATTGCCGCAATGCTGTGTGTCCTGGTTGCCGCAGTTGCCTGGAACGGGCGCCAGGGCGCACTGGTAGAGCTCTATGACTTCGGAGAGCATGTGGCAAGTATTCGAGAGTTGTCGGAAAATCTTTTCTCGCCGGGAAACCCGCTGCTGGCCTCAAGTGAACCGACGCAAAGATACACCCCCTATATTTTTCTGCTGGCAGTCCTGGTTGCAACCACCCCTGCCGGTGTATTTGAAGCGGTATTTCTGGCCTCGGTTTTGAGTTGTGCGGTGTTTGTCGCGGGAGTGTATCTTTTCAGTAAAGACTATTTTCGCAAACCGTACGCCCCCCCCTACGTGCTGCTTACCTTTCTCTTTCTGTGGGGAAAACCGTTCGGTTACAGCAATGAGTACAGCCTGCGGTTTTTCTGTTATACCGCCTTTTACCCTTCCATTGTGGCCTTTGGGTGCGGTTTGTTAACCTGGTATTATGTATTACGGGGTATGCGGCAAAACAGGCTGTATTATTGCGGTGCACTGCTGATCGGTATGGCGGCGTTTGTGACTCACCCATTGACCGGCTCATTTGTGCTGCTGGGCGCACTGTTGCTTGTCTGTACGGAAAGCAACAATCGTGCACGAAACCTGGCCATGTATGGTGCCGGCTGCGCACTTGTGCTGGGTGCAGCTATTGCCTGGCCTTATTATCCCTTTCTCGGGGCGGCTTTGGACAGCACCGGCCGGGCCTGGTATGATTTCAAAGAGTACCTTTACGGCATGCATATCTTTTTAAAAGCGGGTCCGGCACTGCTGGGCGTAGTTGCAGTCGGATATATGGCCGTCCGGCGCAGGCATTCGTTTATTATTGCCGGGTTTAGCCTGTGTTTTCTTATCTATGTCGCTGGAGGGGTTTTTGATGTCTATCTCCTCGACCGCTATCTGTTTTTCACCGTGGTATTCCTGCACCTTGCCATTGCCTGGTGTTTCTGTGAGCTGGATGTCCTTGGATTGAACGGCGGAGCAGTCGGATCGACAGTGCCTTCATACAGAAAAACTTTAAAATGGCTTGGTGTTGTGCTTCTCTGCGGCGGCATGTTCTACCAGGGAGCAAAGCTGGGATTTGAGCAGGCAGGCCGCGAAATTAATTTTACACAGCGCCCCCTTGTCCATTCATACAAAAATCCGCTTGCGACGTATCAAAAAATGAACGCAGTACTCGGGCCCGGAGATATTGTGCTTTCTGACCCGCTCACCAGCTGGCTGATACCGGCATATACCGGGGCCAAGATCATGGTGCTGTATCATAACAATCCCATGGTTTCGGATAATGAGCGGCGAACCCGGGACGTAGAGACCTTTTATGACCTTAATACCGAATTCGAGCAGAGGAAAAAGATACTTGCTGAGTATACTGTAACGCATGTCCTGCTGAACCGGAACAGAATGGATGATACCTCTGTGAACCGGGTTCGTAATTACCGGCACCGCTACGCGCTTTCTGAAGAGCTTATTGAAGATGTGCAGGATATGGGAAGACCCATAGGTGTTTTGAATGGAATGGAATTGTATCGGATAATGCGTGATTGACCTACCCCAAAGCTGGAATTCTCTAAAATTCCGTGACACTAAAAAGGGATGTTTCCACCTCCCAAATCTATTTATTTAGGTGTTTCTACTGATTTACTCTTTTTGTTTATTGTGGTATAGTTTACCGACTTTTACCGTTCCGTTTCACCACTCTTTCAAATATCTTCTAGAAGGCAATGGTTTCTTGAGAAATCATTATGAAAACACCGTATAGAGTACAGCAACAAGCTGGAGTATGTTGATCTGAAAGGCGTATCCACCATGCACGCCCCAGTGAGTACAACACCAAGGTTGCTATATACTATCGGTAATTAGTAAATGTGAGTACTTAATCAAACTTTTCTAAGACGGGGGGTGATTGACAATAGTAGTATCTGCTTAGGTTATTTTTTGCAAGACTAATCTTAATATAATCAAAAAATCGGGGGGAAATAATGCATTTTAATAAATATGTTATTTTGTACAGTTGTTTATTTGTTTTGACTGTATTTTCTGAGTTTAGCTTTGCAACCCTTGAATTTACTGACCCGCCATCATTTGATGATCAAGAATTGTCTACAGACCCTGACAACCCTACGGTTCTGAAGTGGGGCTACGATAATTTTGTCGTTTGGATTTATTCTGCTAATAACAGTTGTGACAGTTCTTCCATTACACAGGAATGGTGTGTGCAAAATGAAAACAATGAGACTTCCTGTTTTCCTGCCACCAGCATTTTGTGGTGGAACTATGGTTATCCAGCAGAGGAACTGGAGCAAGGCCTGTATTCTTTTACAGTTACTATTACCGACTGTGAAGATAGTATCACTTCTGAAACATATTATATTTTTGTTGAGTGGCCGGAAGTCATAGAATGGGCCTATAAAGATACGCGTGAAGAATTTCGAGGAATACTGGCTCATTTAGAACAAACATCGTTCATGTCGCCAACTGGTCTATTGCCACATGTGATACATGATACACCTGATGTTCCCGGATGTGACAACCCCAGTATGTTTTATGCAGATGGCCGTCTCAATATTCTGTTCGGCGGAGCCGTCAGATTTAAAGATAATGGAACAAAAATAAAGTCGGATTGGTTTGAGGGCACAATGGCCTTTGCCGAATCCATTGTTCCTGAAAAGAATATCAACCTGTCACACAACCGCAACTGGGTTACTGATACTGATACAGGCGCTGCCAAACCACTCGTTGTACCGGGAACTGATGCCTGGCTGGCAAACAATACCGGTGGCGCAGTTGTTCCGCATCCTTCCGGCCAGGGTAAACGCCTGTGGTTCGGCACGTATGACTATAAATCTGACCCGGACAATAAAATACAAAAATATAAATATTATCTTCGGGTTGGATTCGCCTATACCGACGACAATTTTACTACAACCGTGCCGGTTAACCAAAAATTGATTTTATGGGAACGGTCTGAAGATCCAGATAATGTAGATACCTATCCTAACCCGTTTTTGGGCTACAGCATGAAGGTTTTTAAAGAGCATCTGTACGTCATGATGCCCCGTTCGAGCGGTCAGCCGGTGCTTTTGCGTTGCCATCTTGATGATCTTGCAAACTTTTCACTCAACAATTGGCATTACCTCGTATCAGCTGATTCGAGTGGTAACGCTGTATGGTCATCTGAAGGCATAACCCGAAACCAGATTTCTGATCCCAATCTCCCGACCGTTGATTTTGGTGAACGTGCTCCCCCCATTGTACAAAGTGTTTTCTGGAATCCCTACATGAATCGCTGGATAGCAACAAAAGCGCAGGGTGGTTTGAGTCTTTGGGAGAGCCCGTATTATTGGGGTCCTTATAAAAACATCACGCAACCGGCACAATTTAATATAGAGGCGTTTACCGGGTATAACTGTTTTTCCGATGAGACAATGCTTGGCAACAACGGTGAGTGGATTTATTACGGTCGGGCGCGTGCAAGGGTATCGGGACCCCTTGGTTCTTATGGTTCCTATTTTCACAGGATGCACCTGGAGGAAGAACTATCGATTGATCTTTCTACAAAGTCTGCAATTGCCGGTGATACTGTGACTATTACCTGCACCAACAGGTCTGATCTTGTCCCTGATTCTACTGACCAAATTACAGTAACTGTCGCAGGAAACCCGGCAACATTCAGCCAGCAGAATGGAAACGATTATGTTTTTTCATATACCCTTACCGGCGATGAAAATGGGGCACAGCAGGAGCCCGGAGCGGTCAATGTAGCAGCAACAATGGTCGTGCCGCGGGATGATCAAACTGATTATCATGTCAAGCGTGATGTAGCACTTATTGTAAATCATATTAACGAGATAGATTGCCAGATAACATCTCATCAAGATGACCAGGAAGTTTCCGGATGGGCTTTTATCGATGCTACAGTTGCATATGATGCTGTGGTGGAAGATTTGGGGCCGGGCAGGCCTGAAGTGCGGATTATTAAGACCGAACTTCGTTACGAAAACGGAAGCATCGATGTAGTTGAGGATGCCGACACAACGGCACCATATCAGCTGAAGGTTGATAGCCGCCGTTATGCCAATGGCTCGCATACATTTAAAGTGATTGCCTATGACACGCTCGATCGGCGTGGGATTGCTACTGTAACACTGACAGTTAATAATCCTGAACAGGCTGTAGTTGAAGGTAACCTTATTGTTGACGGTAACATGGAGGCAGCTGGTGTTTCTTCCTGGCAGTCCTATAATGGGGCAGTCCTGACCAAAGTCTCGGATGATAAACACCGTAGTGGGCAGCAATCACTTCTAATACACTCCGATAATCGTTTAAATTATTCCGGCATGTATCAAGTCGTTAGCGGTCTAACGGGCGGTGAATCACTTCGCTTAACGGCCTGGAGCAGGCTGAAAAATAACTTAGGATCAAAATTGAAATGGCAAATCTTTTATCAGAGTAATAATAAACTAATTACCCCAGACAATGAGACCTTATGTTCATCATACGGCGCTTTCCGGCGATTTAGTCAGGTTTTTACAAATCCTCCGGGTAATACCGAGTTGAAAATATATTGCTTTATTCGTGACACAGGTTCTGAATCAACAATAGCAGGAGATCCGGTTACCACTGTTGAGGCTATTATCGATGACGTTGTGCTGCGTGATGCAAGCTTACCGTTAGTAGCTGCTCCTACCGGACTTGAGGTGGTATCTGGTGTGTTGAGAAACAGCGTGGTTTTGACCTGGGATGCAGGAACGGATGTTAATCTGGAATACTACTATATATACCGTAAGCTTAAATCAGAAACAGAGTGGGGCAAGCTGGCTGAAGGTAGGGATTATTATAATAATTATATAGACACAGAATTGAACGGCACGTCCCATGATTATGAATACCAGGTAACAGCGGTTGATTATATGGCAACTGAAAGTGAAGCAGCTCAAGCGTCGGCAGCAAGGGCATTTGATCTGCATGATAACTTCGGCTACCCAGATTATAGGATATATTCAGTTGGTGAACGGGGAACGATCCTGGGATACGACGGTTCTGCATTAACACCTATGCTTTCGGGTACAACGGAAACTATTAACAGCGTCTACGGCGGAGGCTGGATGACCTATGCCGTAGGATCGTCAGGAACATTTATATCGAAATATGAATGGGAGCAGAATCTTGAGTGGTACAGCTTTGATGCCGGCACAACCGCTGACCTTAACGGCGTCTGGTGTATTGATTCAAGTAATGTATTGCCGTTGGTGATAATGGTACAATTATCAACTATGACGGCCTTGACTGGTCACCCGTCACCCAAACTGATCCGGATCACCTCAACGGTGTTTGGACTGACACAGGCCAGGATGCCTATATTGTCGGTGATAACGGCACTATTATAACGATTAACTAAAATATTTTTATTACTGCTATAAAAAGGAAAGAGGGAATCGATAATAGATTCCCTCTTTTATATTGCAGAAACGCTGATGGATTATTTGGGGTATGTGGAATGGCCCGGTGTTTTTACTATTTCAAAGGCGCTTTCCCATAAACGTGTTTTCAGTTCCTTGCTAAATAATGCTGAGCTTTCTTTCCGGTAGGCAAATACAACGTCTTTTCCATCAATTGGAACAACAGCCGGTTGATAATTCTCTATAATATCATCCCAGAAATCTGAATATAGACAACTTTTTGCAACTGATAATATTCGCAATATAATGTCGGGTTTTTTTTCAAAAAGGCTGTAATACAGGTCCGATTTATTATGTCCCGCCCGGAGAAATGTCCCTGCTTTCAGCCTTGCAATATGCGGATCACTTTTTCCCAAGAGGTCTACACACCGAAGGTCAGAATAATATGGAAAGGTCCCAGCCCAGTAAACAGCAACTGAACTTTCTTTTGATGCAACTTTCTCCACCGCCTTCCAGTATCGTATGTTTTCACGATTCCCATCTGTCTGTAGTGGATCAGCAAGCAGCAGGGCTTGGTCTAAGAATGTACTGTTAACTGAAACTATCGTAAGTGCTGCTAAAGCTATACCTGTCAATAGAGAATATTTTTTTTGGCTTTCAGCTATCGTATATATTGTTGACGCTGAAATTACAAGCAGACCGATGGCACATGGCAGGACAAAACGACTCATTGGCCATGCATCTCCCCCGATATATATTTGGTATACAAACATAAGCGTAAAGCCTGCAATAATAACAATGCGCAGCCTGATATGAACTTTTGTAGCAAACACGGCAAAAAGAAAAGGAAGTCCTAATGGTAATACGGTGAAAAGGGAATTTTTTAACCCAAGCTGCAAACGCTCAACCAGTGGCCAGTTAGTTGCTTTTAAATAATAGGTGTTTGGAAACCAGTTCCCATAATAAAAATATCGCCATAAGAAGTGACAAAGAACCAGGCTTGCTACAATACAAAACCCTCCTATGAGAATTTTCCGGTCTTTCCTAATATAATAATAGAGGTAAAGAAAACAGAGGCCGTAGATAAGGATGGTGTCAGGCCTTGCTAGTATGGCTGGAACAAACCACAGCAGTGTCGAAAGTCGCTGTTGTTGTCGGTTGACAGATTGTAGACATTTATAGAGCCCCAGTGATGCAAACAGAGTAACAAAGCCCGTTTCCATTCCCAAAAGTGTAAAGAACACAAGATTATACTGCGTAGCTACCAGTAAAATCGCACAGAATCCTGCAATAGGGGGCAATTTGCATTCTTGAGAAAGCCTTACAGTAACAGCAAGGCATGCTATAAGAATCGCTATGCCGATTACTTGCACTGCCAGGCATGCTTGCGATTTAGTAAATCCTAAACAATGCACTCCCGACATAATTAGTGTCCAGAGGAAATTGGTATACCCTTCAATGGGTTCTCCGATATTCCAGACCAGACCATTACCATTGGCAAAATTATATGCATAGCGCATCGATATCATTGCATCATCGAACAGGCAAAAGTAACGCTGCCCCTCCACAACGATGCTTGACTTATAAATAAATACTCCTGCATATAATATAAGAAAGAAGGATACAACCGCTGTGCAGAGCCAAACTCCTTTGTAAGAAGTAAATATTTTTTTGTTGGTGTTCGTGATAAGAGTAAATATATTCATAATTAACTTTCCCCCGGTTTGATAAGAACTTGAACAAGTATACAATAGAAGCGAAAGAATAGTCCAATGAGAATAAGGGAATGTTTCTCACTGAGTTAAAAGTACCGGAAGGAGGAAACAAAAAGCCGCAGATCTAGAGCGATAACTGGTCCAGAAAAGGGAGTAAAATAAATTTTCTACCACATAAATTTTTAAGATATTTTGGCTACTTGAGCCTGAAAGGCAGCCTTATGCAAACTAAGGGAGTATTTGCTAATGCAATATTTTTTTTCTGTTGTATCTGCCTTCTGCGGTGTTTTTATAGGACTTGTGTGGGATGCGAAGAAAAAACAGGTATCCCAGGCAATATACCCCCAGACCCGCCAGGCCGGTAATGGTAAAACCCGTGCCCATGGCAAGAACAATCGCGGCAACCGATGCAGTTACAGACGCGCAGGCATTTGTGCCGATAGCCCAGGGCACCAGACCGGCATCCTGGCTTTTTGTTTGCAGCAGACCGGCCGGGAAGGGTATGCCCATTAAAAACGCCAGGGGAAACAGCAGCAGGCAGGTAATGCTTATGCGAACAATGAGAGGGCTGCCCAGAAAAAAATTGATAATCGGTTGCTGGGCAAAGATCACTAACAGGCCGTAGGCGATAATAGCGCCTATGGCGATGCCTACAGTTTTGGCGGGTGCCGAATGGAGCCTGCCTGCCCAGAGGCTTCCCAGGCCGGAAAAGATGAGAAATGCAGACAAAACTACGGCGATGGAATACATGGGGTGTCCCAGGAAAAGAACAAATTTCTGCATTGAAACAACCTCAAGCATCATGTATCCCAGTCCCAGGCAGAAAAAATAGGCCAAAAGAGGCGCCTTGCCTCCTGCTCGGCTTTGTCTTCGTTTTGAAAGAAGTAACGGGCCGATAATGAACAGGCACGAAAAGAAAAGGGCCTGCAGTAATGCGGCCCCAAGGATAAACAGGGCAACCGGCCTGATTGTATCGCCACCCCAACCGCCGGTTCCCGTCCCGGAGAAGTCGGAAAAAAAACGTTTCCAGCGATAAAATTCGAAAAAGAAAGGACTATCGTCCGTTACCGGTGTTATGTCGAATGGATAGGCCGAACAAAAATCAAGGTATGTGTTTTTTCGAAATGCTGAAAAAAAATCGTGAAACGGCCGGGCCTGACCTTTTATGTCCGGTACGCCATGTTCCAGCATCGGGTTGAGCTCCGGTAGGGGTGTATGTCCGGCATACAGCACGCGGGCATTCGGGTCATAATAGCGGTCGTTAATAAGGGTTGCGAGCTCTTCTTGGGTGAAAGGACTCTTTTTAATCAAAACGGCTGCAAGGCCGCCGTTGTTGACGGAGAGGATTGCCATGTGGGCTCCGGGCTGGTCGATACCCTGCTGTTGCAGGGCCAGGGCCGCTGTGCTGACAAGCCGCAGCACTTCACGGGGCGGATTGAAAAGAAGCCGGGTTATGCAGAGCAGGCCGTTGTCGGTGAGATGTTCGAGATAATCCTGAAATGCATCCAGGGTGTAAAGATAATTTTCTGAAAGCACATAGGCCCCCGATGATAGTCCGGCCCATGTGTCGACCGACGTCATCTGGATGAGATCATACTTTTCGGGAGAGCGGCGGATAAAACTCCGGCCCTCAGCCGTAAAAATCCGGGTGTTGGGCTTTTGATAGAGATTCCCCACAAATGATGCATACCGGTTCCTGATAAGATCGGTGGTAATGCTGTTCAACTCACAGCCGGTAATGTCGGAGGCTCCCATAAGCTGGGCGGTAAACACTTCGTTGCCGCCGCCAAGGCCGATGATAAGGACTTTGGGCTTCTTTGCTATGAGATACGGAATGGTATACATGTGGAAAGAAGGGCGCCCTTTGTGGATGTACTGTTTGTCGGGGTGCTTTTCGATTGCTGTGTATGCATCTCCGTCGACCAGCAGGTTTTTGTTTTTGCCGTGCAAGGGCAGCACAGTGGTGTGGCCGATGGTCCTGTCGGCAGAGATGACATCTATGCGGGAAACGGCATTCCAGCGGGAATATTCAACCCTGTAGCCGGGAAACTGCTCACGGTTGTTTTCATAGACGGACAGGGCCTTGAACGGCGCAGGCGGAACGGGCATGATACGTCCGGCATAGATAACCACTATGGTTGCAAGTACCGTCAAAACGGCCCCGTATATTTTTTTACCACCGCGGGCAAAAAACAGTGCGGCTACGGCCCCGAGCAGGGACGCTGCCGCAATTGCGGCCTCTCCCCCCAGCGGCCCGATAAGCATGACCATGAGCAGGCACCCGAGCCCGGAGCCGACCATGTTTACACAGTAATACGTGTGAATCCGGCTTGCGGCGGAAGAGAGAGCCAGGGTTACAGCGGCCCCCCCGGCAACGTAGGGTAAAAAGAAGAGCAGATAGTACAGAAAGATAAGCGCCATGTTTGCCACGGAAAACTGCAGTGTGCATGGGGGAAGTCTGGTTGCAACGTAAAAGGAGACGGTGGTGCTGACGGAAAAACAACAACATAACACTGCCGGCCATGAATCGGAGTTTCTGGAAAACTGTTTCCAGAAAAGATATATGATGGAACCGGCACAGCCGAACCCCAGAAGTGCAACGGTAATGACCATATAGGAAAGATGGTGCCAGAGCATGACTGAAAAAACCCTGGCCTGGGTCAACTCAAGCAGCAGTATGGCACAGGATATGAGAAACAGACCGAAAGTATATTGAATGGAGTTGTTATCTGAGTGCATGGATTATGTATTACGGATGGTTCCCGACACAGTTTATTGTAGAGAGGGGATACCATTGTGCAGGGCGGATGTCAAGTAGATGCGTCAGGCATGGTTTTACTTGTGTAATGCCGTGGTTTTGATACCATGGGGCATCGCCGTGTGTATAGTGGGTGAAACCGCAACACTGAAGATATAATCGACATCATATGCAAACGACGAGTGTCTTTCAAAAAAGAGCGAGTGCATGTCTCCTGGGGGGGGTGTTTTTGCTCTCCCTGTTTCCGTTGTCTTATTATTTTCCAGAATTGCAGCGGTCCCATGAATGGGCGCTTCCGGTCACACCTGCAGACTGGTGCAGTATCGTTTTGGTCTGCTGCGTTGCCTGCGGGCTCTTTTTGCTCATCGGCAGACGAATGCCCGACGGTCCGGCAGAGATCATTTTGAAATGCTTAAACCGGCTGTGCGCTATCCCGGCGTCTGTTTTTTTAGGGGTCTGCTTTGTGGCTCATTTCAGCCTGACAAACGTGCTGTCATATGCAGCGCTGGGACACATACCCCATGTGCAGGACAGTATCGCCCAGCTGTTTCAGGCCAGGATATTTACATCCGGACAGCTTACCGCCCCGCTTCCGCCCTTCAGCGAATTCTTTGAATATATGAACATGATAATGCGGGACGGGCGGTGGTATTCGCAGTACCCGCCCGGCCATGCCCTTGTTTTGGTGCCCGGGTTGTGGCTGGAAGCTCCCTGGCTGACAAATCCGCTGCTGGGAGCGGGGTCTGTTCTGCTTGTGTATGGTATTGCCATGAACTGTTACCAGGATAGCCGGGTAGCCCGGTTTGCCGTAATCCTGTTTGTACTGTCGCCGTTTGTTTTTTTCATGTCCTCGGGCTTTATGAACCATGTGTCCACCATGTTTTTTTTGCTTCTCTTCCTCTGGTTCTATACGAAAGCAATTGCAGGGGGGAACCCCGGGGTTTCGTTTCTGTGCGGCTGTGCCCTGGGTTTTGCCCTTCTCATACGGCCCCTGACGGCCGCAGCGGTCGGACTGCCTTTTGTGCTGGATTATATCAGAACGGCCTTTTCACGGCAGGGCATCGGCACATCCGGGCTCGTGTGTTTTTTTGCCGGACTGCTGCTCTTCTGCGGGTTGCTCTTGGGGTACAATTACCTGACAAACGGTGATGCGCTTCTATTTGGATACCAGGCCAGGCATTCGGGCCTGGGTTTCCTCGGCGCGTCCCAATTCGGGCCGCCCCATACGCTGACCGGCGGTTGGGTTAATGCCTCCAATACCATAACCGCCCTGAACAAATATCTTTTTGAGTGGCCGATCCCGTCCCTGCTGTTTGTTTTTGTTCTGTTTCTTCCAGGAGTTGCTCGAAACAGGTGGGACAACCTTTTCCTTGCGTCGACACTCGCCCTGGCAGGGGCTTATTTTTTCTACTTCTATCAGGACCTGTGCTTTGGCCCGCGCTTTATGTTCAGTGCCGCGCCCCTGCTGGTTCTGCTCACGGTGCGGGGCTGCATGGCGGTGCCCGGCCTGGGTATGATGCCCGCACGCAAGGCCGGGGCAGCACTGTGCATTGTGCTGGCCGGCTGCTTTCTGTACATGGGTGTGTACGCCTTCCCGCGGCTTTATAAAAAATACTCAACAGACTACTGGTATGTATCGGACCGGGTCGCACAAGCGGTCAACGAACAGGGGATTGAAAATGCCGTTGTGTTTGTTGATGTGAGTATCCCCCGCAGTACGGATGTGCCGAATATACTGGCCTATGGAGACGGCTTTGTGCATAATGGGCCGGGGCTGGAGACGGATGTTGTGTATGTCATGGATCTGGGGCGGAAAAACAGGGACCTGATGGGGGTGTATCCGGGGAGAAAATATTATGTGCTCACCTACAAGCCGCTTCCGGCTGGATTTGAGAAAACAAAACCCGCCCTGATACCTTTGCGTCCGGATACAATAGAACAAATCTCAACCGGAACGAACCTCACCATTTCGAGGAACTATGCCGGAGGCGGAACGCGTGATGAATAGAACCTTTATCAACTGTATGCTCATTGTGCTGTTTGCGACGGGTACGCTCTGGTTCGGGATGCAGATACGTCACATCACCAGAAGCGACGCCGTGGGAGTCTATGGCGTTGATCTGGCGGCGTATCATACCGCGGCGAGACTTTTCAAAAAGGGGGAGACAGGAGAGATATACAACGAAACGGAGGGTTTTATCGTTTCTACCGGAAGGTTTTATGAAGAGGCCCGACAAAGCGGGTATGACAACAAACCGGCACGGTATTTATATTTGCCGGTTTTTATACTGCCCTATGTGCCGACTGCAGACCTGCCGTTCAGTGCAGCCACTACGCTGTGGCTTATTGTAAACTGCGGGCTGATTGGGCTGACCATTTCTGTTCAATGTGCGCTTTTACGGGGGGCTGGTTCGCGTCTGCTGCTCCCGGCGGCGGTGGTCGTCGGGAACCTGTTTTGCTTTCCGCTGTTCTACGCCTTGAAGCTCGGCCAGACAACCCTTTTTATCTACTGCGGGCTTTGTGTGCTGTATTGGCTGCATGAAAAGCAGCGTGATCTTGCCGCAGGTATCGTGTTGGGAGTTGTTGTTTCCTTGAAGCCGTATCTTCTGTTGCTGCTGGCCTATTTTGCGGCAAGGAAAAAAAAGCGGCTGGTTACGGCAGGTGTTGTAACAGTAGTCTGCATAGTGGTTCTCTCGCTGCTCATATTCGGTTTTCAGGTGCACCAGGATTATATTATAGCTCTTCAGTCTCTGTCGGGCGCATCGACGGCTGGATGGAGCAATCAATCCCTGGAAGCGTTTTGGCTCAGGCTGTCGAACCATGGCAGCATTATTGATTTCACTCTGTGTGAAATTCCCGCATGGGGACTGCTGTTTAAATACGGCCTTGTCGGTGCACTGGCCATTGTATTGTACCGCCGTATAATAGAGCCGAAGGCGGTTTCGGGCCTTCGCACACCAGGCCTTGCCTTTTCAGTGGCTGTGCTGATTTGTCTGCTTGTGCCTTCATTTGCCTGGCAGCATTATTTTGTCTGCGCCCTGCTGCCTCTGCTGCTGATTGCAAGAAGCATGGCAGCCTTCCAGCCACGGCCAAGCGGTGCGCTTGTGGCTGTTCTGCCGCTCGCCTATTTTTTTATTGCTCTACCGCCGCTGGGATTCCAATATATCCAGAGCAGCGGCTATCAGCTTCCGGCCGCCCTGGCAATATCTCTGCCGCTTGCAGGCGTGTGTCTCCTGCTGGGCCTGGTTTTTTTGCTGACGGCTAGGGATAGTGGTGAGGAGTCACCATGAATCGGCCGGGATTCGCACGGTCGGAAAGACTGCTGATCGGCAGCATTGCCCTTTTTGCGGTTGCCATGCGGCTGTATTGTATACAGTTCTTTCCGTCGTATCTTGGCCCCGATGGTCAGGAATATGAATATATTGCCCGGGGTATCGTTGCCTGGATGAGCGGCAATGCGCCTTTTGATGTCGAGCGTGTTTGGCAAACGGCAGCCAACAGGGGGTGGCTGTATCCCGGTTTTATCGCCGGCATCTACGGCCTGGCCGGAAGCAATCCCCAGTATGTGCAAATTGTTCAGGCCGTGCTGGATTCATTGAGTTGTGTGCTGGTGTATGCAATCGCCGGGCATCTGTTCGGCAGGAAGACGGCTCTGCTTTCAGCAGCACTTACCGCCGTATACCCGGGCTTCCTGTTTTTCTGTACCTTCCTCAGCCAGGAGACAACCACAACATTTCTTTTGCTGTTGCTGATGTGGCTGACGATGAGGGCGCTGGTAAGCGGTAATAAAAAATGGTATGCGGCCGCCGGTACACTTCTTGGTATTGTGACCCTGTACCGGGCGGTGTTTCAGTTCTATTTTGTGCCCTTTCTGATTTTGCTGCTCTGTCTTGCCCGAAGTCGTCCGTCGGGAACAAGGAGGTTCGTTCTGTGTTCAGGCTGCTTTGCGGTGGTTATTGCGGTGTGGACCTCTTTTGCCCTTATCTCCCGGCAACCGGTTGTGATTGACACATCAAACGCGTGGTCTGTTTACGAAACCCTGCGAAACGATGGCTGGCCGTCGGATATGTTTTTCCCGCCCCTGACGCCTGAGCTGCGGTACGAGCTGGAACGGCAGGGTCTTGACGGCACGACCAGCGGCATCTACGGTCTATTGCCGCCAAAAGTCTATATTTCCGCTGCACTACAGAAAATAAAAAAAGACTGGGTGGGTGCAGCGGGGATTTATATAAAAAAATGGAACCGGATCTGGTGGTATATCGACACCTATCCCGACCGCTGGCGGTCCAGCCGGGTTAACGTGCAGCTTTTTTTTCACCGCTGCCTTATTGTTCTGGCACTTGCGGGGCTTGCCCCGGCAGTGTATGCTTCAGGCTTGAGCTGGCTGCTTGTGGTAACGGCCCTGTACGGAGCCGTTGTCTGTGTGCCGTTTATCGGCATTCCCCGTTATAATATTCCCCTGATGCCGTATGTGATTATGCTTGCGTCCTTCGGTATTGTTTTGCTTGCCGGCGCAGCGAAGCGAGCCAGGGTGTGGCCAGGGCGAAAATTTTTATTTTCCGGGGGCCTGCTTGTCGGGGCCGGGTTCTGCTTTTTTATAGCACAGCCGTCGCTGCTTATCCGGGTGCTTCCGTGGCTGAAACCGACAGGAGCGTACCTGGCAGGTATTACGGTAATGAATATTCTTTTTTTCTGCCTGGGAGCATTTTTTGTGCGTTTTCTTGATACGGATATATCCCGAAAGGCAGGACGGGCGGTCCTTGTGTGCGTGGCGATAGTGTCTGTTTTGTATACCGGGCATGTGCTGTCAAGCTGGAAGTGGCAGGAATGGAAAGTGCCGCTCAGGGATAAAGACCAGAAAATCAGGCAAGTGATAGAGCTGGAGCAACCGTTTGACGCCGGGGATATCCATCGCGCACGGCTGCTTCTGGACCTGTTTCCCTCGGACGGCCGCCACCCCGGTGAAGGCCTTGCCGTAAAAGTAAACGGCCATGACATGAACACGTATGCCCGGGGCCTTTATGCTCCCCCCGACCGGTTCGCTAACAAGTTCTTCGGGTTTTATAAACTCTTTTTCTTTGACACATACGGCTTTTCGGCCGAAGATTTTAGGCAGTGGTATCCGGTAGAGCTGCCGCCCGCGCTTTTCAACAATGCCTCAAAAATCGAAGTGGAACTCAGCCCGGCGTCCGTCCGGGAAGAAGGGGGTATTATCCTATTCGGCGATTATACCGGCTTTCATGAAAAGGAAGTCTTTGAAGGCCCCTGCTTTCCGGTGAATGATTACGATACTTCGCTTTTTAAAATTATGCCCTATGATGGAGACTATCGCCTGGAGCGGATTACCCCCCTTGCAAGTAAAAAAACCAGCAGCCGGTACTTTAACGGCGAATCGTGGCAGCAGGTTGATCTTTCCGGGGCTTTGGGGGTACAATCGGGGGTGTATAGAATCAGGGTTGAAATAATTACATCTGATGGTGCCCGGTTAATATTGTAATAACACTGCTTTTGGCGTGTAGCTATCCAGATGAAGAACGGGTCGTTTTGTGCTTGTTTGTTCCTACTTTTCTTTGCTTGCTCCAAAGAAAAGTAGGCAAAAGAAAAGGCACCCTGCAACTTGTCCCGCCAGAGGCGGGATGCCCTCGCGGCACAGTTTCAGCCGGCGGGTCAACAAACTCGCCCCTGAAAAGCGGGGCTCAGACATGTTGACCCTTTTCTCCGTCTGAAACTGTTGCACTCGGCTGCGTTGCAATGGGAAAAATAACCTCCATTTAATTTAAAGGAAATAATATTGTTATCCTAATGTGAGGATGCTTAGCTGAAAACATGGTGCAACGGAAATTTAAAACAGTACTGGAAACGCTATTAAAGGCAATCGTTGTTGCGGGTTGTCTGTATTATATCGGCTGTTACCTTTTCATGGTTATGCGGCGGCTGCCGTACCCGTTTGAACTGGAATGGCTTGAGGGCTATTTTGTGGCCGGTATGGCGCGGGTGGCTGCGGGAGATCCACTCTATGCCCCGCCCAACAGCGAGTTCGTGCCGTTTTTATATCCGCCCCTGTATTACTGGATTACCGGCGGCCTTGCGAAGCTGATCGGGGCCGGGTTCTGGCTCGGCAGGCTGGTTTCGGTGTCGGCATCGCTGTTTTCGGGCTTCCTTGTTGCGGTGTTGGCGTATCGTGAGTCGGGCAGCCGTATGGGCTCCTGCCTGGCGGCCGGGCTCTTTTTTGCCTGTTACGGTTTGAGTGACTGCTGGTATGATGTTGCCCGGGTCGATTCGCTTTTTCTGGCATTAACCCTCGGCGGTTTGTACCTGGCCCGCTACCATGCCGATGCCGTATCGGATGTTGTCCTGGCAGCTTTTTTCTTTGCCATGGCATGTTTCACCAAGCAGTCGGCCGTTTTCTTCGTAATCGGCATTTCATTCTATTATTGGACGGTGCACAGAAAAAGCGCCGTCATTTTCATGCTCACAGCCCTGCTGTTCATCGGCGGGGGCAACCTGCTGATGCACTACGGCACGGACGGCTGGTACGGATTTTACAGTTATATTGTGCCGTTCAAGCATTACGGGTATACGGCGGCACGTGAAACCGCCGGCCTGAAAGAGGTGTACAGCCAGTATACTGGCCTTGCGTCGCGGGATTACGGCAGCCTGATCAAACTGTATTCCTTTTTTGTGAATGATCTGCTTTTTACCATACCGGTCCTGATCGCAGGAGTTGCTGCATGGTGTGCTGCCCGGTACCGGTCGAAGGAAAAGAGCGATGACGCCCTTCTTTTTTGTCTGTCGGCGCTGGCTGCCGCGCTTTTAGCAAGTATTTCAATGCGCTGCAAATACGGCGGCCACATTAACGGCATTATCCCCACCGTGACGATTATTATTGTCTGCTTCGGCATTGTGGCCGGACGGTACCTGGTGCGGCCCGAGACCCCACCGTGGGCCAGAATGCTGATTTTTGCAGCCGTTCTCCTGCAACTGTATATGCTTCGATATACACCGGGGGCATACATCCCTACCAGAGAGGATGGTGAGGCCGGCCGAAATGTTATTAAAACCATTGCCAGTGTGGAGGGTGAGGTGTATGTGCCTTTTCACTCCTGGTATCCGGCCATGGCGGGGAAAAAAATGTATGTCCACAAAATGCCCATAGAGGATGTTTTTATCGGGTATCCGGACCGGTTTCCGCGTACCCTGGTTGAGCTGATTGCGGAGAGGCATTTTGCAGCGATACTGTATAACTGGGAAATAGATGCCGGTTCTACCAACCCCATTGAGCAGGCAATTGTGCGAAACTATACAAGGCGCTTCCGTCTGCCGTATGGTGGTTCGCAGGACTTTATACCCAGGACGGGGTTTAGGACGAGGCCTAGATTCATGTACCTCCCCTAGGGGTCATGGTTTCTTGCCTCAAGGCGGGCTGCCGTAAAACATCCATCTGCGGCGTTGCACGGCATCCTCAGTCGTTGCGGCGTATAACCACATACGCCTCACTCCTTCGGATTTGTGCGCCTTGCATCTGAACGCTTTCCAGCAGCCTTCCGGTAGTTAGTCGTCCATGAAAAAAGCAAAACATATTGAAATACCAGCTTTAATAAGGCAAAGAGGTATGGCATAATCACCAGGAAAGCAGATAACAACCTTTAAAAGCCGGTGATTTATGCAGCCTAAAACCAACAAAAAAAGGGCCAACAGCAACCACTATTCCAAACCAGGTTGGAACAAATCGTAAGCCAGGAACATCCGCTGTATAAGCTGTCCACACAAATTGACTGGAGAGTTTTCGAACAGGAGTTCGGCTCGTTGTATGTTGAGAATGTAGGACGTCCCGGCAAATCGATTCGTTTGCTGGTGGGGCTCCATTATTTGAAGTACACCTACAACAAAAGTGACGAAAGCGTTGTAGAACGGTTTCTGGAGAACCCCTACTGGCAATATTTTTGTGGCTTTAAATACTTTCAGCACGAACTGCCGATAGATCCAAGTTCTTTGACCAGGTGGCGCAAACGTGTGGGTGCCGAAGGCATGGAGAAGCTGTTACAGCAGACGATAGAAACAGCCAAGCGCGGCAGACTGATCACGCGTCGAGATACCCAGCGGGTCAATGTAGATACGACCGTACAGGAAAAAGCCATAGCGTTTCCAACAGATGCCCGGTTGTACTACAAGATGCTCAGAGTGCTGGTGCGTGCGGCAAAAGAGCGCGGCATAGAGTTACGACAAAGTTATGAACGTGTCGGCAAGAAAGCCCTTGCACGGCAGGGGCGCTATCGACATGCCCGGCAGATGAAACGAGCGCAACGTGAGACAAAAAAACTCAAAACCTACCTGGGCCGTGTCAGTCGGGACATTCAGCGCAAAGCTCCGGAACCCGACGAGGCCTTGATCAAGCAGCTTGAACTGGCACGACGTCTGCTGCAGCAACGCCATGACAAGGGCAAGCTGTACAGCATCCACGCCCCCGAGGTTGAATGTATCGCCAAGGGCAAAGCGCACAAGCAGTATGAGTTTGGCTGTAAGGTATCAATGGTCAGCACTTCGAAGAAGAACTGGATTATAGGCATCGATGCCCTGCATGGCAATCCCTACGATGGCCATAGCCTTGAAGCAGCGCTCCGGCAGGCCAGGCAGCTCGTGGGCTGGAAGTTGGACAAGGCCTATTGTGATAGAGGCTATCGTGGAAATGCAGGGAAGCTGGGAGACACTCACGTCCATATTGTTGGACGCAGAAAGAAAAGCATTGGCCGCTCCGGCTGGAGATGGTTCAAAAGAAGGTCGGCCATAGAGCCTCTGTTCGGCCACCTGAAAGCAGGAAACAGAATGGATCGCAACCGACTACAGGGTAAAGATGGAGACCGGATCAATGCGATTCTGTCTGGCTGTGGCTACAATATGCGAAAGCTCCTGAGAGCTTTCTTGGCGCTTATTTTAAAAAGCGTCTTTTTTGATCAAAACGCTAAAAAGTCATTTTCGTTGGCGGGCGAAACGGCTTATCTTGCAGCCTGAAAATGACTTTTTCAGTAACAACTACAACAGATTCACGCAACACAAAAAAGCCGGCTGGCAACATCCTGAAACAAGATTTTACTGCCCACAAACCGAATCAAAAGTGGGTATTAGATACAACGTTCATATCGACAAGGAAAGGCTGGCTGTATTTGGCAGCAATAATGGATCTGTATTCAAGAAGAATAGTCGGTTGGTCAATGGGGAACAAAAACAACGCGGAACTGGTAGAAAACGCCTTAAACATGGCTACTGCCCAGAGAGGTGATAAAATCAAAGGAATCCTGCTGCATTCAGATCAAGGCGTACAATATGCATCGGTATCGTATCAAAAACTGTTGCAGAGGGCATTGTGTGCAGCATGAGCAGGAAAGGCAATTGCTGGGACAATGCGCCCATGGAGAGCTTCTTCCATTCATTAAAAACTGAGTGGGTAATGTTTGAGAATTACCAGGATCGTTCAGAGGCAAGAAGCAGCATTTTTGAATATATCGAGTTGTTTTACAATCGG
>JANQGV010000288.1 GCA_028282925.1 Thermodesulfobacteriota bacterium | reverse complement strand
ATATAAGTTTAAAATCACTTACATTTTTCTAAATGACAAACGCATAATAACATTCCATTAATTTCCTGGTTTTCAAATTTACAAACATCTTGTTATTCGTATCGGATAGAATGAAATAAAATCAGACAAAGGGAACTGTCGGATTTCCTACCTTCGCATAAAGCTACGGCAAGGCCGGCGCGCTGCTCCACCCGTCCCACAGGCTAATTGTTTAGATAAAGTGATGTTTTCAAAATGAAAATCTATTTTTGGAAAATACAGAATCTTAAAACCAATTTAATTAATGCAGGGTTGAATAAATGGCAAATTGCATTCTACCTGATAGCAATATTAATTATTCAAACTGTTCCATACTATTTAATTAGTGAACCAATTAATTTTTGGGACAACGTTGATACGGCAATTTTTTATATTTTCCTTGGTGTTGGCACAATTTATTGTTATCAAGCGAACGGTGGTGCCGGTGGAAAATCCTTTCTTGAACGATATATATCATTGGCGTGGGTTTTTGGCATACGTTACACCTGTTTTGTTTTTATACCTGTATTTATGATATTGTATCTCCTGGTAGGATATACGGGTTCAGATGTTCCAGATGAAACAAACTGGTACGATACAACAATCGTTGCAATCATAAGAATAGGTTTTTATATTGCTCTTGCAAGACATGTTCGAGATGTAGCTCATAATAAAATAAAAAATGAGAATACATTTTTTACTCAGCTATCCAAACATGTTCCTACTGACAATACCGTGCCTTATGACCCCTCACAATATCCAAATATAGCGAGAAGATATCTTGCAACTTTCATTGATGGTCTTTTCATAATTACGATCTTTGTTTTGATTGCTTACCTATTTCAGGGTACTGACAAATTATCTGTAACGATAAGATTACTTACGGCCTTTTTTATGTTTTTTGTCTATGAACCCATTTGCACAAGCAAGCTATGCACGATAGGGCAAAAAATTTTGGGCGTAAGAATACGATCTTTACAAGCCAATCAAAACATATCCATTGTTTCTGCATATATACGAATTGTTGTTAAAATCATGTTGGGTATCATTTCATTCTTCACCATACCATATTCTAAAAACAAGAGAGCAATACATGATTTCGCTGCCGGCTCAGTCGTAATATATTCGACTCCAAACTCATGAGGGCAACAATAGATGGTAGGTCGGATAGAATGTAATGAAATCCGACAAAAGGAGCTGTCGGGTTTCCATCCCTCGCATAAAGCTTCGGCAAGGCTAGCGCGCTGCTCTACCCGACCTACTGGCTATTAACCAGCAGGATTACAATGAAAATTTTGAAGTTAGTAAAGGCAATATAAAATTCTGGTAATCTTGAGGACGCCCTGAAAAATTAAATAAGTTCGGAATAACCTCATACTTGAGGATCTGGCCCTCTAGCTGTTCTTGCCTATTCTTAACACCATTCGATTTTTGAATTCATCTAAATAGTCTGAAAATGAAACGCCGAATACATTTTGAAATACTTCTTCGTTGTTCTTATTCTCAAGCAACTCATGATAATAGACAATAAAGCGGTCGTGTCCATACGTGTGTATCAAATCATCCACAATGCAGCCGAATTGAGAATATATAAAATGGAACTTGTCTTTCAGTTTGAAGTTTTTGAATTCGGCCGGTGCGTGTTGCAGTGGCTGCGGCCACCAGTCTGGATGAAAAAAGAGCCCCTGTAATATGTGTTCGGAAACCTCTTGCTTGGTGAAATAGCCGCCTTTGCCGAACTGATTGGATGCATATACTGCGAGACCTTCATTAAGCCATGCAGGAAACGTCAGCGATCCCAGCAAAGACAGGTGCTGGGAGGTAAGCGAATGTGACAGCTCGTGTTGAAGATATACCCCAAAGGTTCTTTTATCGGCAAGTGCTTCATTCTGCAGTTTTCTTGAAATGACAACTCTACCAAATAGAGGAAATGCCTGAGCACGTGTTGATGAACCTGTAATCCTCTTTTTTTCTTGATCGGATTCACAGAGTATAATTTCAACTTTCCTTTTATAGGTAAGATTATGAATTTTTTCATTTTCATCAATGAATTCATCAATTCCCTCAAATGATGGAAGAGGGTACCCCTTTTTGTAATAAACGGTCGCTTTTTTAAAGAATTTTTGTTCATATCCCACAATTACCGGGCTATAAGGAATCAACCTTCCAAATACAGCCGAGTATCCAATTGTGATAATTACAACGATAATAACGGTGATGCTGAGTATTTTAATTTTTTTTAGATTCATTAATGCATGCTCCTCACGCCGGTGCCGAACTGCCGATTTTGCCGGGCATCAGCAGAACCGGTCTGTTCCTGGTTTGTCGTAATGTGAATATACTACACTGGATAGAGGTATTGTCAAATGAAGTGAAAAGAGGGCCAGGGCTGCACTTTTGACGGTTAATCAACATTGTTTGTCAAGTGTGCAGCCCGGACCCCCTCGTTTTATCAGCTACGAACCCCTCTTTTTTACGTAAGCATACTGAGAAAAATACCCGCGATGACCGAGGAAGCCACCACGCCGGCAACATTGGGTCCCATTGCATGCATCAGCAACCAGTTCTTGGGGTTTTCCTGCTGCGCCACGATATGTGACGTTCTGGCAGCCATGGGCACCGCCGACACACCGGCAGACCCGATAAGCGGATTGATCTTATTCTTGAGGAACAGATTGAGGAACTTGGCCATCATGATGCCGATTGCCGAACAAATGGCGAAATTCAGCAGGCCGAGGGAAAATATTAATAAGGTCTCGCCCCTGAGAAAAATTTCGGCTTCCATTTTTGCCCCGACACAGACACCAAGGAAAATAGTGCAGATATGCAGCAGTTCACCCTCGACCGCACTGTGCAGCTTATCCACAACACCGGCTTCCTTGAAAAAATTTCCTACCATCAGCATGGTAACAATAGGGGCGGCCTTGGGCACCAGTAAAACAATGACCACAAGGGCAAGCAGCGGAAAAACAATTTTTTCCGTTTTCGTAACCTTGCGTGTCTCCCGCATTTCGATCATACGCTCTTTTTTGGTAGTCAGCAGCCTCATGATCGGCGGCTGAATAACCGGCACCAGGGCCATGTATGAATATCCCGCCAGCGCAATCACGCTTAATAATTCAGGCGATAATTTTGAGGCGGCGTAAATAATAATCGGTCCATCAGCGCAGCCGATAATGCTGATGGCCGCCGCTTCCTTCAGGTCGAACCCCAGCAATAAACCAAACATCATAATGAGCGGTATGCCAAGCTGGGCCGCGGCACCGATCATAAAAGTAACGGGATCGGAAAGGAGGGGCTCAAAATCGGTCATGGCCCCAACCCCCATAAAAATGAGCAACGGCAGCAAGTCCAGGCCGATCCCGAAATGGTAGATTATTCCCAGGATCCCATCGTCGGCCATCAGCCCGGCCAGAGGAAGATTGACCACAATGATTCCAAACCCGATGGGCAGCATCAGGTACGGCTCATACTTCTTGTTTATACCCAGATGGATGAGGTATGCGCCGATAAACCACATGATAAGATGACCCGAGGTCAAATGGAACAACCCAATTTCCTGAAACAGTGTAGACGTCAATGATGTTTCCACAGGCTTATTCCCCCTCGTCGTTATCGTTATTATTATTAATGTGGAGATAGTTTACGATGATGATACTGCTTAATCGAATAATCAGCGTAAGAAACCCTATGGAGAAAAAGGTACCGAAGATAGAAACACCAAAAACCTTCCAGGCAAAACCCCAATCAATCATCTGTGTCCTCCTTTATCGTATGAATGCATTTTTGTACAGGCGAAATACCCCCGGGAGAGTATTTTCAGCTAAATCCTCAAACAGCATCCGAAGGCAAGCAGCGAAAGCGGTACACTTTTAGAAAATGATATTGAAATCTGAGATCAAGACGAAGACAGGATGAAATCCACATATACCCTTTCTGATGTTACGTATGCAAGCCTCAGAAAAAATAATGAAATCCCGCAATGAGTGGCTCGTAATTCTTATAGCTCAATGAATTTTCAATACTTGAAAAAGCGGTGGGCGTTTGAGGAATGAAAAAAAGGCTGCTACCGTCGTATATGACCGGTAGCAGCCTTACATTGTTCTACTTGTTACTCCTCATCAAGTTCCCCCCTAATGAGCATTTTGCATAGACTATACGATGATATTGTAACCCGGTCAAGTAAATAGTTTCTACCTCGTCCTGTTACGTTTTCAACCGGCAGGTCGGACAGAATGAAATGAAATCCGACGACAGGCTCTGGGTGAAGCACAGGGTCAAAACTCCACGGTCTGTTGCCCAAATCAATTGAGTGATAGTACGAGCATGGTATAATACCTCAAAAACAAAACGCAAGGG
>JANQGV010000268.1 GCA_028282925.1 Thermodesulfobacteriota bacterium | reverse complement strand
GGGGAGAAAATTGTTTGAAATTGCCTGCCGTATTTATGGCAGACTTGAACGCTCGTGGTTCCAGGTAAGACTCATCGCAGAAAAAAAGACAGTCAGCCGGCCCACTTAAGTAAATCGAAGAGGGGGAAGAATAATCATATTTTTCCCTGTCTGTTGGAATCTCATTACAGGTATTTATTAAATACATAAGGAAGGTAAAAACGTCGGGCCGGTATAAAACAAAAGGTTTACAATTGGGTTTCGTGTGATTATAGTTGCACATTCAGGTGGAACAGTCTTTGACTAAAGGGCGTGTATGGAAAAGATGAAAATTTGCGACCACATTTACCAGGTGGGCGGCGACGGGATGTCGGGACCCGGCGATGCGGCCATATATCTGGCGGCCTTCGACAATGGGGCGGCGCTGATCGATGCAGGCTGCGGACAGGGACACCGGCGGATTATTGAAAACATTTCCCGCTGTATCGGCGAAACGGATTCAATAGACTACCTGTTTTTGACTCACTGCCATTTTGATCATACCGGCGGCGCCGCGGCCCTGCGCGAACAGTACGGCTGTAAAATTGTGTGCCATGAACAGGATGCTCGCTTTCTGGAGCAGGGTGACAGTGAAGTGACGGCGGCATCGTGGTATGCCGCCTCCATGGAACCACTGGCTGTTGATGTGGTTATAACCGGGACCCGGCAAGCCTTTACGATAGGCACCGGCACGATGGAAGCATTGCACTGGCCGGGACACTCTCCCGGCTCGGTGGTGTACGTGGCAGAAGCCGAGGGCAAGAAGGTCCTTTTCGGACAGGACGTGCACGGCCCGCTGCATCCGGCCCTGCTCTCAAACCGGGACGATTACCTCACGTCGCTGACCATGCTGACCAATCTTGAGGCTGATGTTCTGTGTGAGGGCCATTTCGGAGTTATTGAGGGGCGGGACCGGATTCGAGCATTTATACAGCAGTTTATGGACTAGAAAATACCGGCATAAGTGTGCCGGATAGAAGAAAATGTAGAAGGGTAATGGAAAGGGCACGCTATGTTTACCAAGAAACAACTTGATAAATATGCCGATGTGATGATCTGGGGGTTGAAGAAAGCCCGGGCAAAGAAGTTTAAAAAGAACGATATCGTGCTGGTACGGTATAATCTCGGCGCCCTGGACCTGGCCGAAGAGCTGCATGCCAAGCTTATGGAACAGGGAATTCATACGCTGCTGCGCATGGTGTCCACATCGGTTATGGAATTGAACTTTTTTGAAAAAGCCAACAAAGAGCAACTGGTATTTGAGCCGCCGGGCGAGCGCGAGCTGTATCGAAAGCTCAACGGAAATATGTATTTAAATGCGCCGGAATCGCTCACACACCTCCAGAGGGTTGATTCGAGCCGCATTGCCCAGGCGGCCATTGCCCGGAAACCCTTGCGGGACATCCTGTCCAAACGGGAAGAAGAAGGCTCATTCGGGTGGACCCTGTGTTCGTATACGACAAAGCAACTTGCAAAACATGCACGCCTGACTGAAAAAGAGTATACCCGCCAGATTGTCAAGGCCTGTTACCTGAACAAGCCCGACCCGGTGCAGGCCTGGGAAGATGTTTTCCAGAGCGCCCGGGCCATTAAGCGCTGGCTGACCTCCATGAAAGTAAAGTATTATCATGTGGAGTCGAAGAATATGGACCTGAAAGTGGCACGGGGTGACAGGCGCCGCTGGATCGGGATATCAGGGCATAACATCCCCAGCTTCGAGCTGTTTATATCGCCGGACTGGCGCGGCACCGAGGGCGTCTATTATGCCAACCAGCCTTCCTACCGTAACGGCAACTATGTTACCGGTGTCCAGCTCACGTTTGAAAAAGGCCTGGTGACGCGCAGCAAAGCCGGCGCGGGCGGAAAGTTTGTGGCGGGGCAGCTTGCAATGGATGCGGGTGCTGCGCGGCTGGGTGAGTTTTCGCTGACCGATACGCGCTTTTCAAAAATCGACACGTTTATGGCCGATACCCTGTTTGATGAAAATTTTGGCGGCAAATACGGTAACTGTCATGTTGCCGTGGGTGCATCGTACTCCGACACATTTGACGGTAACCCGGCCCTGCTTACCAAAAAACGCAAAACCGAACTGGGCTTCAACGATTCGGCCCTGCACTGGGATCTGGTTAACACTGAAGACAAAACCGTAACGGCGCATTTGACCAACGGTAAGCGGCAGGTGATATATGAAAAAGGCACATTTACATACTAACAATCCGTAAAGTGCCCATCTGTCTCGACCATGTCGGGATTGCGCTCATCCCTCGGGAAATCGCGTGCCTTGTATATGAATATTTTAGGGTGTCGTCGGGTGTGAGGCTTTTTAGGGGATCGACAATAGAAAAATGAAGGGTTGTAATAAACAATATGATATTCAGCTGGTGCTGTTTGATTTCGGCGGGGTGCTGGCGGAAGAAGGATTCCGTAACGGTCTGATGGAAATCGGCAGGACAAACGGTCTGGACTCCCGGGGGTTTTATGAAGGAGTGTGTGATATTATTCGAGACTGCGGCTATCTCACCGGCCGGGCCGACGAGGATGCGTTCTGGAGGGCCGTGCTCGGCAGGTATGAAATAGCCGGGACGGATACAGATATGCGCGAAACCATTCTCTCCGGGTTTGTGCTTCGCCCCTGGATGCTTGCCGTGGTGAAAGGCCTGAAGGCACGCGGCATTACAACCGCCATGCTGAGCGACCAGACCGACTGGCTTGATGAGCTCAATCGGCGGCACGGCTTTTTCGACGGGTTTGAGCACATTTTCAACAGCTATTATGTTCATCAGTCGAAACACGATTCGGCACTCTTCGACACCGTGGTGCGCCGGATGGGTGTTGCACCGCAACATGCGCTCTTTATCGACGATAATGAGGGGCATATCCAGCGCGCCCGTGGGCGCGGCCTGCACACCATCCATTATATCGACCGGGAACAGTTTGAAGAAGAATTTTGTTGCTTCTTTCCGAATATCCCCTGACGACTTATTAAATGACTGACTGTTTCGGAAACATCAGGGCTGTGCACATCCGCAGTTAATGCAACTACGAAGCGGCCTGTTTGCAGGGGCGGGCGATCATGGTGTCGATTACCGCTTCCAGATCGTAGAGCGAGTACGGTTTAAAAAGAACCGGACAGGGGACGGACTGAAAAAACGTTTTGTAATCACTATCGTATATATGGGCGGTTGAAAAAATGATCCGTTTTATCAGGTGCGGGGCATAGCGCAGGATAAGGTAGTACAGTTCGCGGCCATTGACCTCGGGCATATCAATATCGGAAATAATCAAGGCGTAGTCGGTTTCCTGTATCATACGAAAAGCAACATGGCCGTTTTCAGCAACATCGGTATCAAACCCTTTTTGATTCAGAAACAGCTGCAGCAACTCCCGAATACACTCATTGTCTTCCGTAATTAATGCTTTCATGTTTCAGTCTCCCGTAACGTATACATTCAGCGTATCGCAAATATCATGCCAGAGAGAGAAAACTATCGCGGCTTTGCTGAGCCGAAGGAGATGTGTTGGCCTTGGGCCTTGTAATCAATTGATTTTTCGCTGGAAAACGAGAAGGCTGTTTGAAAATATCTGTTAGGCAGAACGGATGGAATACCCAGGGCGGACAGGTTGCATGTAATAGCGTAAGCCAATGGTGAAAAAATTACCTGCCGGACTACGAAAAGATTTCCAACCGGGGTCTAGCCCCAAATCAAACGAAGAATTCTGCTGCGGCTGCCGTAACGCCCGAATCTACAGGCTGTACTCCCTCCAGCCTCATCAACGGACAGATGAGTACGCCTCTTCGGCTTCCGGTCCGTGCAGTCTGAATCTCCGGGCATTTCAGCACCCTCGCGACGAAGCTTCGCTTGATTTGGGGCTAGCGCCAGAACAGGAGAAATGAGCGGTCTTTTGAATCGAGCCGGTTTATGCCCGCCGTCTTGGCCTCATCAAGGGCTTCCTGGTATTCCTCGGGGGTGATGCGGCGTTGCAATTCGGGGAATTTTTTTAGATCACCGCAGGGATGGTACTGGTCCATACTATTTACATACGTATTAGGGGAAATGTCCCGGGCCAGAAACTGCATCACCTCCCTGGTGCCTGCCAGGCGATCAGGCATAACCAGGTGCCGCACCAGCAGCCCCCGCACGGCATGATTATTCTCATCAACGTCCAGGTCGCCGACCTGTCGGTGCATTTCCCGCACCGCTTTTTTTGCCACTTCAGGGTAGTCGGGGGTTTTACAGTAAAAGGTGGCGGGAATATCGCCGCCGAATTTTATATCGGGCATATAGATGTCGAAGATGCCGTCGAGCAGTTGGAGGGTTTCAACGCTGTCGTACCCGCCGGTATTAAAAACCAGGGGTATGTTCAGTCCCTTTTCAATTGCAGGGGGCAGGGCCTCAAGTATTTGAGGCACCACGTGTGAAGGTGTTACGAAATTTATGTTGTGCACGTTCTGCTTTTGCAAACCCACCATAACCGCTGCCAGTTGCTGCGGGTCTATTACTTCTCCCTGGCCGCCATGGCTGATATCGTTGTTCTGGCAAAAAGCGCACAGCAGGTTGCAGTGGGTGAAAAAGATGGTGCCGGAGCCGTATCTGCCGCTCAGCACGGCCTCTTCGCCGTGATGGGGGCCGTAACTTGATACAACGGCATGCCGGCCGGTACGGCAGAATCCCCGCTCGTTTTCCAGCCGGTTGACTTTGCATTGCCGGGGACACAGGGTGCAGGATGCGAGTTTTTCCAGGGCCTGTTCGATGCGCTTTGCCAAAAGGCCGTCCTGATGTGCTTTAATATAGAATGGTTCCATGGTTGTGCCTGTTTCTTTCCAGAGGGTCTTGCACCCTGATTGTACGATTTTTTTATTCAACATTCAGTATATTCACCGTAACTTTGCCGGACAGCATGTCGGCAAAGCGCTTTGCATCCTGTTCCGAACCGACGATACAACCGAAATGCATGGGAATGACCACCACCGGCTTAATGGCCAGGGCCGCCTCCACAGCCTCATCCGCCGTCATAACATAGGTGCCGGAAACCGGCAGCAGGGCGATGTCGGCCCGGATTTGGCGCATTTCCGGTATGAAGTCGGTATCACCGGCATGATAGACCCTGATGCCCTCTACGGTAACAATAAAGCCAAGCATTTCGGCCTCCCGGGGGTGAAACTCCTTGTTGGTGTTGTACGAGGGAACAGCTTCTATGGTAATGTCTTTTACGGTAAGGGAATTGCCCGGCTTGACGATTCTGACATCGCCGGACAGTTGCCCTGCCGAGGCCTTGTTGGTGATGATAACGGTGTCGGGCTTGACGATTTTTTGTATGTCTGCCGGGGAGCAGTGGTCGTAGTGTTCGTGGCTGATAAGAATGATATCTGCGGGAACGGCCTGGTTGATCTGGTAGGGGTCGAAATAGATAACCGTGTTACCGTCGACCCTGAAACCGTCGTGCCCCAGCCAGTGTATGTTTTGCAGTAATGTATTTATCATGTGGGTGCCCTCCAATAGAATGTGCTTACTATTATAGAACCACGAACACGGCGTGTGCAACCCCGGATGTTTGATTGAACAGCCTGAAAGTGTTCAGAAAAACGAGGGTACTCAGGAAGCTTCCTCTTTTTCCGTCAGCACCGACGGATAGTAGCATTTGAAAATTATACAGGGGGTGTCGTACCGGCTCTGGTAGAGCTCTTGCATATGTTTCCGGTACTCCTCGCGAGACGGATTTTTTGTGCGCAGGAAGGCAAGCGCATCATTGATAAATTTGGCGTCCTTGATTTTCTTTTTAGTGGGGTTCTGGCGTCCCACGATTTTCACTCCGGCAAGGCCCAACTCTTCAAATTCGTACAGGGCACATGCCCCGCAGGGGCGGTCGTCTATATGCATTGCGGACCAGAAGTGCTGCCGCTCCCAGGAAATCTTTTTGTTGAGGACCTCCTCGGCTTCTTCCTGGCTGCAGCCCCTGACATCGGCCGATATTTTGCTGATTACCATGCAGGCATTTTCATAGTCGCGCTTACGCTCATTTTCGGGAATAAAATCGGCCAGACCGTGCTGGAAGGTGCAAAACCCGTCGATATTGGCGCAGCGAGAATTGAGAATAAAGGCCTCAAGCTCAATGCCGGAAACGTTGCGGGCCAGGGCGCCGATTTCATCAAGGGAGAGGTGGCGGGGCAGGATAACCCGCGAAGCGCCCATGTCGCGATAAAAATGGACGGTCTCGGAGTTAAAGGCGGTGCCGGCAGTGCTGATGTGTATGGCCGTGTCCGGGGACATTTCCCGAATGGTGAGTATCATACCGATATCGCCCACGATAAACGCATCGATCCCGTTATCAAGTGCCTGTTCAATATAGCGGGTGAGATACGGATACTGCTTCCAGTCGTAATAATGTTCGTTGAGTGTCAGGATAATCCGGGCGTTTTTTTTATGAGCGATTTCCGTGCATTTTTTGAGGTCGTCAAAGGAGGCCATATGGGGGGTGGTGCAGATAACCGGGTTGTCCTCCTGCCGGCGGTTCAGGGAAGCGGCAACGCTGTAGTTTTCGCGCCAGTCCGGGGGCAGAACTCCACAGTAAAAATCTCCGGCTCCGGCCTCAACCAGGGGTTCGATTTCGTCGGGATTGCTGAGTGGTGATAGTATGGTTATGCTCATTTTTTCCTCTAAGCTGCCTGAAAAAAGCCATCTCAAGCGTTATACCTATGGTTTAGGATTTCCTCTATCTTTCAAAGAATATCATAAAAAGCGATAAAGGTAAAATAATGGGCAAAAAAATGCTTTGTATGTAAAGTTTTACCTTGACCGGTTTTGATATGGACAGTATTATCCTTTTACCTAGGAATAATTATTTATTGATAATAATTGCTTTTTAATTAAAAATTTTATTTTTTAGCATAAATTCTTGCCGTATTTTTCGAGGCATTCCAGACGCGTAGATAAAAGGCTCCTCGTACGTTCAGCAAAATCAGGGATATTCAGACGCACGATATAACTCGTTTAAAAAAAAGGAAACATTTCTTTAATCAGCTCCATCCGGAACCGGGAGCATAACAAAAAAGGGGGATAACATGACAAGCACAGGTATCATGAAGCGATGCGGTATTTTAAGCATAATTGTTTTTTTCAGCCTGATTTCGGTGTGCGGCGCCCAGGAGTGCGTACAGTGCCAGGTCCGGGACGACCTTTCAAATTACAGTTGGATCGAAACAGATAATACGACCTGGGAAAACGGCGTATACACCATAGCGGTTGAGTGCCTGGACACCTGCAATGATTTCGAACCGGCTGTCGGCTATCTGGCAAAATTCACCGGTACCATTAATTATGGAACCGCGGGAGCATATACCCCGTTGAAAGACATCGAAGTCTGGTCGACCCCCACCGATGTAAACGGAATCGGCTATTTTAATGCCCCGCTGCTGCATGAACAATGGGACGGAGACAACTATGTACACCTGTGTCCGTTCGATGATGTTCGTCAATGCGAACCGCCGACATCTTCACAGAATGCCGCACCTCAATCCAAGAGCTTCAGCGCGGCACCGACACTGACCATCATGACACCGCCCAACCTGTGCCTGCCCTGGCCGGGCTGCTGCGGCGTAACCGTTACCATCAAATGTACGCCCGAAAAATCGTATTCCTTCTGCACGAACAGTTCGCAGACTTTGTGCTCCCTGTTTTCGTTCGAAAATTCCTATATCAGGATTGAAAGCCAGTGGGACGCCGATAAAAAGTGTAACTACTGTACCGGCGAATGTGAAGGCAGTGATTTGATAACCCTGGCTTCATTTACCGCTACCCCGGGCAACGGCAACGTTACCCTGGCCTGGGAAACCGCAGCGGAAATCGATAATGCCGGTTTTGCTCTTTTCCGGGCCGCTTCAGAGGATGGCGAATATGTAAAAATAAACACGGCCCTGATTCCGGCCCGGGGATCGGCCACCGCAGGCGCTGTATACGACTTTGTAGATTCGACGGCTGCAAACAGGACAACCTATTATTACAAGCTCCAAGACGTAGACACCAACGGCATTGCCGCCATGCATGGTCCGGTTAAAGCTACTCCACGGCTGTTGTACGGCATAGTGAAATAAACACGCGAGACTGCCGGAGAACATCCCTCTCCAAAAAGTTTCGAGGTGTTTCTGCAAGCTCTGAAGGGGCTGTTACCGTTTCCGGTAACAGCCCCTTTTTTTTGGGGCGAAAGGGGCGGGTTGACAAAAATGGTTGATGTTTTTTATAGTGCTTCCGATAAGGGGGCTGATGCCGGTGTATTTATTGTTTGCTTTTTACCGGTAAATACTTTAAAAAAGATGGTAATTTGCCGATACTGCACGGCACCCGCAACCCTACGGGGCCGCAGTACTTATTGGGGGCTTTTTATGATGAAAAAGATTCTATATATAGTCTGTTTACTGGCGCTGGCGGCACAGGGTAGTGCTGCAGCGGAAACAATGTATATTACCGACAGGCTGGAGGTTGCCGTCCGGTCCGGAAAGGGCCTTGAGTTTAAAATTCTCGACATTGCCCGTTCCAACGATAAGGTGGAGCTTCTGGGTATTGACGGTGAATATGCAAACCTTCGGCTTGAAAACGGAAAAGAAGGCTGGATTTTAAAACGCTATCTGGCTGAGTCAACGCCGAAACCAATCGTTATTTCACGCCTGGAAAAGTCGGTTGAAAAGTTTAAAAGCAGAAACAGCACAGCCCGGGAGGAGATTAAACGCCTGAAAGAGGAGAAGGTGGTGCTGGAGAATACCACGAAAAACCAGAATCAGAAAATCAAAAAAATCGAGGCCGAGTATCAGGAACTGGCAGCTTCGTGTACCGACTTTATCAAGCTCCGCGATCAATACCAGCAGTTGCAAAAAGATATGGAAAATACCCAGTCGGAGAACGGTCGGCTTAAAGAAGAAAACAACGACCTTCGGAAAAACCAGCTTTTCTGGGGCGCCATTGCCGGGCTCAGTTTTGCACTGCTGTGGTTTGTGCTTGGTATGGCCTACCAGGGCTCTCGAAATAAAAGAAAACGTGGCCTGAGTTTTTAATGTATTGAAATGGAAAAGTACGGATTAGTAAGTTTTAAGAAATTTTATCAGAAAGTATGAATTTCAAAAAGTGTTAAATTTCTTGACAACTTTCACCCATTCTAATATTATTAATTCTTTTAGGATTGGGTAGTGCGATCTGTGACACCACGAAAGAAGGGTTTTACGGGGGCCGTTAAGGCCCTGGCAGATGTTGCCAGTTTCGGATTGACAATGGGAGCCGCAATTTTGATGGGCTACTTTGTCGGCAGTTACCTGGACAGGAAATTCGGCACATCGCCCTGGTTGATGTTCCTGTTTTTGCTCCTGTTTATGATTGCGGCGTTTGTGAAATTCTTTCAATCGATTCAGGACGTGAACAGCAATAACGCCAAAAAGAAAAGGTGATTGAGAGCTATCGCACAAGACAATGTCACTGGTATTGGATACCCCAAGAAGAATTTTTTTTTGTCTGTAGGCCTGGCAGGAACGCTTATACTGCTGTCGCTTATAGAAGGTGATTGGGCCATAACCAATGGTCTGATTGTGGGTTCGCTGGCAGGCCTCACGTTTTTCGCGATTGCCTGGTGGTGTGTAAATGTAATTGTCAGAAATAAAAAATCTGAAAAGCCAAACCCCCTTTTGGCTGTGCTGGCAATTAAAGTATTTATTTTGAAGTTCCCACTTTTAGGTATCGGCCTCTGGTATGCCTTCAAGTATTTGCCCATCAACCCAATGGCTTTGATTGGCGGTATAGCGGTGACACAAGTTGCAATACTGATTTCAGCGTTGACTAAATTTTTCAAATAGGAAGAACGGAAATGGCAACAGAAGCTCACGGTGATTCTGCAGCACATGCTGCCCAGAGCGCTGAACAAAAACTGGAACTCCCCTCATTTCTGGATTTTACCGGCCTCGATATGCATCATCAGTATTTCGGGTTTACGCTGCATGAGTGGCTTCCGGTAATAATGTCGGGCATTGTCGGCCTGGTGCTCGTTTCATTTTCCCTGTATGCAACCCGCCGTATGGAAAAAATTCCCCGCGGCTCCCAGGCGTTTATCGAACTGGTTGTTGAAGGTTTGTATGATTTTATCAGCGGCACGCTCGGTAAAAACACGGCCAAGTATTTCCCCTTTTTCGGCACCCTTTTCATCTATATCATAACGATGAACCTGTGGGGCCTGATACCCCTGATGCACTCTCCCACAAACCAGATCAATACCACCCTCAGCATGGCCATCGTGGTGTTTGTGCTGTACAACTTTGAAGGTATCAGGAAAAAAGGCTGGGGCTACTTCAAGCATTTTTTCGAGCCGCTGTTTCTGGCGCCCCTGATGTTTCCCCTGCATGTTATCGGTGAATTTGTGCGCCCCATGTCTTTGTCGATCAGGCTTTTTGGAAACCTGACCGGTGAAGACCTGACCATTGCGCTGCTGGTGATGATGACGCCGTTTATTTTCGGCCTGATCCCGGTGCCGATTCACCTGGTCATGGTGCTGATGGCGCTGCTGTTCAGCACGATCCAGGCAACCATTTTTACATTGCTGTCGGCCGTGTATTTGAGCCTGGCCCTGGACGAAGATGAACATTAATACGTTATATGTGCCGACAAGTACGGAATAAACGTATTTCGATATAAAAGATATTTAAAGAAATAAACTGTATAATTGCACTAATGTTATTTCAAAGGGAGGTTTTATTATGATTTATTTTGGACTGATTGGATTAGGCATTTGTTTGGGCATTGGACTTGCGGCGCTTGGTGGAGGTGCCGGTATCGGTCGCGCTCTCTCAGCAGCTCTTGACGGAACGGCCCGCCAGCCTGAGGCTGCCGGTAACCTGCGTACCACGCTGATTATCGGTGCGGCTCTGATCGAGTCTCTGACAATTTACGCCCTGGTTATCGGTATTCTTTTGCTTGGTAAGCTCCCTTCAATGGATAAAGCAATCGAACTGTTTAAGATTATGGGTGGACAGGGTTGATGCCTATGCAGCATGCACCAAAGGTACGCTGCATACAAAACCGCTAATTTTTAATGGTTATACCTGAAATCAATGAATGTACAAGAGTTATTAGCACCGCTAGGATTAAATTTTAAGCTGCTTTTCATCCAGCTTTTCGGCTTTTTGATACTGTTCTGGCTGCTGAAAAAGTTTTTATTCGGCCGGGTCATGGAGATGGTGCAGAAGCGGGGCGACGAAATCCGCAGTGCCTACGAAGAGAATGAGCGGACCCGCGACGAAGTGAAAAGCCTGCAGTCCGAATATCAGCAGAAGCTTCAGGAAGCCCGGAAAGAGGCCGAGGAGATCATTCAGAGCGCTACTGAAAAAGCTGAAAAAGCTGGCCAGGAAATCATTACCAAAACCCGACAGGAAGCCGACGACCTGCGCAAGCGCGGGCTGGCCGAAATTGAACAGGAAAAGCAAAAAGTCATATCTGAAGTCCGTACCGATGTCGTCAATCTTTCGGTTGAAATCGCCAAACGCCTTATTGAAAAATCGGTTGAAAAGCAGGACGCGGAAAAGCTGGCCGATGATGTGATCAAGAAGCTTGGAGGCGTAACACTGTGATTTCTCGACGGGTTGCAAAACGGTATATCAACGGGCTTTTGCAGGTAGCGCAGCAGCAGAACAAGGTGGAAGAGGTCGAAAAGGCCCTGGCTGCAATCGACGGTATGATACGCGACCGGGCGGACCTGCGCGATGTGTTGTTTCACCCTACCATTCCCCGGCAGCACAAGAAAAGTCTGCTGCACAAGCTTATGGGTGATTGCCCGGATCTTTTTAAACGCTTTGTCGATTTTGTGGTCGATAAAAAACGCGAGCGGATTTTTGAATGCGCATATGAAGAGTATCGTGATTCCGCCGACCATTTACGGGGTGTTGTGCGCGGGCGGATCAAGTCCGCAACGGCCCTGACCGGCGATCAGGAACAGCTTTTGGCCACAGAGCTCGGCAGGACGCTCGGCAAAAAAGTGGTACTGGACTACGAAGTCGATGCCGGGATGCTTGCCGGCATGCAGGTTTTTATCGGAAGTTATATCGTCGACGGCAGCCTTACCAGCCGATTAAATCGCCTGCACAAGCATTTACTGGATGAAGTGAGTCAAATCAAAAGTGATGCGTAATTAATCATGAAGTAAAGGAGTGACTTGTTTTGGAACTTAGGGCAGAAGAAATTACATCAGTCATCAGCAAGGAAATTGCTGATTTTAAAGATGATCTCAAGATGGAAAGCGTGGGCACGGTGCTCCAGATCGGAGACGGTGTTGCCCGTATTTACGGCCTTGAAAAGTGCAAATCATCCGAGTTGCTGGAGTTTGAAAACGGTGTAAACGGCATAGCCTTGAACCTTGAGGAGGATTCCGTCGGCGCCGTGCTGCTGGGTGACAGCACCAAGGTACGCGAAGGCCAGACCGTGAAGTCCACCGGGCAGATTATTTCGGTGCCCGTGGGCGATGCCATGCTGGGCCGTGTCGTCAACGCCCTGGGTGAGCCCATTGACGGTAAAGGCCCCATAAGTACTGATAAGATGCGGCCCATTGAATACAACGCCCCGAACGTTGTCGGACGCCAGCCGGTTAAAGAGCCGCTGCAGACCGGTATTAAAGCCGTTGACTCCATGATTCCCATCGGGCGCGGTCAGCGCGAACTCATTATCGGTGATCGCCAGACCGGTAAAACCGCCGTCTGTCTTGACACCATCATCAATCAGAAAGAGTTTTATGATGCCGGTGAGCCGGTGTATTGTATTTATGTAGCTATCGGGCAGAAACAGTCGACCGTACTGCGGGTTATGGAAACCCTGGAAAAGTACGACGCCATGAAGTATACGATTATTGTTTCTGCAAGCGCCAGCGATCCCGCACCCATGCAGTACATCGCACCGTTTTCCGGCTGTGCCATGGGAGAGGAGTTCCGTGACAGCGGACGGCACGCCCTGATTATCTATGACGATCTCTGGAAGCACGCTGTTGCATACCGACAGGTGTCCCTGCTGCTGCGGCGTCCTCCGGGACGCGAAGCTTTCCCGGGCGACGTTTTCAATCTGCACTCACGCCTGCTGGAACGGGCCGCAAAGCTGAACGACGAGCTTGGTGCCGGGTCTCTCACGGCGCTTCCCATTGTTGAAACCCAGGCCGGCGACTTTTCGGCCTATATCCCGACAAATGTTATTTCCATTACCGACGGCCAGATTTACCTGGAAAACGACCTTTTCTATGCAGGTGTGCGGCCCGCAATCAACGCCGGTCTTTCAGTGTCCCGGGTTGGTGGTAACGCCCAGACCAAAGCCATGAAAAAGGTCGGCGGTACGTTGCGCCTGACCCTGGCCCAGTACCGCGAACTGGAAGCCTTTACCAAATTCGGCTCCGAACTCGACAAGTCGACCCAGGCACAGCTTAACCGCGGCGAGCGGCTGGTGGAAATTTTGAAACAGCCCCAGTATTCCCCGGCATCGGTGGATGAACAGGTCATGATTATCTATGCGGTCGGGCAGGGGTTGATCGATGACGTGCCGGTAGATCAGATGAAGAAGTTCGAGAAAGACTTTATCGACTACATGAAACAGAATCAGCCGGACCTGGTGGCGAAACTGAAATCCGAAAAAGAACTGACCAGCGATATCGCCGAAGGCATTACGGCCGCATGCGATCAGTTTAAAAAGACTTTCCTGGCATAAGAGAACAATGGCTGAAGCACCAAGAGAAATATTACGCAGAATACGCGGCATCAAGTCTACCCAGCAGATAACCAAAGCAATGGAAATGGTTGCGGCGGTTAAGCTGAACCGGGTCCGGGCACAGGCCGAAAGTGCACGCCCCTTTGTTGAAAACATTAAAATGATGATGCAGTCGCTGTGTCTGAATGCCGGTGAGATCGATCACCCGCTTTTTGAAGAGCGTCCGATCAACAAAGTGTTTTTCGTGGTCATTACATCCGACCGGGGCCTGTGCGGAACGTTCAACACCAACCTGATTAACGCTGCGGCGGCCTTTATCGACGAGCAGGTCGAGGAGGGTAAAGAGGTGTCGGTGATTACCATCGGCCGGAAAGGGACCGAAACCCTGACACGGATGGGGTATAACGTTATCCTGTCGCATGAGGTTCCCTGGGGCGATGCAATCGTGACGGAGATGAACAACATCTGCGTGCACCTGCGGCAATCGTTTGTTTCAGGGCAGTGCGACGCGGTGTATGTGCTGTACAGCAAGTTTGAGAATGTTTTACGGCACGTGCCCACGACAATACAGTATCTGCCGGTTCCCCAGCTGGCGGAGGAAGAGAAAAAAGCATTGTTGAAAATGTCGGCCGATTTTATCATTGAGCCCAACTTTGAAGAGATGGCGGGCATGCTGACGCCCCGCTACCTCGAGACCCAGCTGTATCACGGCCAGATAGAGACGCTGGCCAGCGAATATGCGGCCCGCATGGTTGCCATGCGCAATGCCAACGACAATGCTGAAGAAGTTATTGCCGACCTGACCCTGAGCTATAATAAGGCCCGTCAGGCAAGCATTACCACAGAACTGATAGATATTATAGGCGGGGCTGAGGCACTGCAAGGCTAAGCCCCCGGAATACGAAAGTAACTGTACTGGAGGTACTACGTTGAGCACAGGAAATATTGTTCAAGTCATAGGTCCGGTTGTGGACGTTCGGTTTGATAGTGAAAATCTGCCCCCTATTTATAATGCGCTGAAGATTGAAGAGGCAGACGCCGGAATTAATCTGACCCTGGAAGTCGAGCAACATCTCGGCGATAATATCGTGAGAACGGTTGCCATGTCGTCCACAGACGGTCTGGTACGCGGAATGGATGTTAAGGATACCGGCGGCCCGATCTCCATGCCCGTGGGTGAAGGGACCCTCGGCCGGGTGTTTAACCTGCTGGGTGACGCCATCGACGAGCGCGGAGAGGTGCAGGCCGATATGCGTTATCCTATTCACCGTCCGCCACCCGCAATGGAAGACCAGAAGACATCAATTGAGATTTTTGAAACCGGCATCAAGGTTGTCGACCTGCTGGCCCCCTATTCCAAGGGTGGTAAGGTCGGCCTGTTCGGCGGTGCCGGTGTCGGTAAGACGGTTTTGATCATGGAGCTTATCCACAATATCGCCACCGAGCACGGCGGTATTTCCTGCTTTGCCGGTGTGGGCGAGCGCACCCGTGAAGGAAACGACCTGTGCCTGGAAATGAACGAATCGGGCGTTATCGACAAAACCGCCATGATTTTCGGACAGATGAACGAGCCGCCCGGCGCCCGCCTGCGTGTTGCGTTGTCCGCCCTGGCATCGGCCGAGTATTTCCGCGATGAGAAGGGCCTGGATGTGCTTCTGTTTATCGATAACATCTTCCGTTTTACCCAGGCCGGAGCCGAGGTGTCGGCGCTGCTGGGCCGCATGCCGTCCGCTGTTGGATATCAGCCGACCCTGGCCAATGAAATGGGAGACCTGCAGGAGCGTATCACTTCGACTACCAAGGGCTCGATCACATCAATCCAGGCCGTTTATGTTCCGGCCGACGACTTGACCGACCCGGCCCCGGCAACAACCTTTACCCATCTCGATGCTACTACGGTTCTTTCCCGCTCCCTTTCTGAGCTGGGTATTTATCCGGCGGTTGACCCTCTGGATTCAACGTCGCGTATTCTGGACCCGCTGGTCCTGGGCGAGGAGCATTATTCGGTTGCCCGAAATGTTCAGGCTATTCTGCAGAAATATAAAGAGCTGCAGGATATTATTGCCATCCTGGGTATGGAGGAGCTTTCCGAAGAGGATAAATTGACTGTTGCCCGTGCACGTAAGATGCAGCGGTTCCTGTCGCAGCCGTTCTTCGTAGCCGAGGCGTTCTCCGGAACCCCGGGTAAATATGTGTCTCTGGACGAATCAATCCGCGGCTTTAAAGAGATTATCGACGGACAGCATGACGATCTGCCGGAGCAGGCTTTTTACATGGTCGGTACTATTGATGAAGCGGTAGAAAAAGGAAAACAACTTAAGGGTTAGAATGAAGCAGGAATCCAAGTACAAGCTTGAAATAATTACGCAAGACCAGGTATTGCTGTCCCAGGATGTGGTATTTACCGTGGTTCCCTCGGCGAGCGGCCCCATCGGCGTTCTGCCGGGACATGCGCCTTTGCTGGGTATTCTCAATATCGGTCCGCTCAAAGTACGTGATACGGCCGGCGCCGAGTTCGGTGTGTTTGTAGGGCGGGGATTTTTTATGATTTCCCATGAGGGAGTGAAGGTTGTTGCCCGCGTGGCCGAGATAGACGACCAGATTGATGTGGAGCGGGCCCGTGCTTCCCGTGACCGGGCCAAAGAAATCATTTCTTCCGGTTCGGTGAGCGGTATGGATATGGAGCGTGCCCAGGACGCCCTTGTCCGGGCAAAAAGCCGGATCAAGGTTGCCGAAAAGAAACTTGCGTAACGCGTAAACATTGCTGATTAGAGATATGAAGGGCCTGTGCTTTCGAGTACAGGCCTTTTTTTACATACATGAAAATTTATTATTGATTAAAAAGAGATATAGGGTATATATGCTTGTGGGTACTTCTCAGCCGGTGCAGTGAAGGTTTGCTCTGTGCAGATACGGTTGTAGAGGCCGGTAATCTCCTTTTTTCGGTACGCATTACATGAGTGCAACGGTTTCATCCTATATTATAAAAAAGATCATCAATGCCGATCATCATGATCCGTTCAGTATTCTGGGGATGCATGAAGCAGCCGACACGGAGGGTGCATCACTTGTAGTACGCACCTTTCAGCCCGATGCCCGGGACGTTTCTGTCGTTCCCCAAAAAGGCACCGCAAAAAAAAGAAAGATGAAACGGGTGCACAGGGACGGGTTTTTTGAAACGGTGTTTGCCGGAAAAAAACAGTTTTTTGACTACCAACTTGAGATTGTCTATGACGATGACCGGCAAGTAACCGTTTCTGACCCGTACAGTTTTCCGCCGGTGCTGTCGGACTACGACCTGCATCTTATCAACGAAGGCACCAATCACCGTATATACGAAAAACTCGGGGCGCATAAACAGAGTCATAACAAAGTTGAGGGGTTCTTTTTCGCCGTCTGGGCGCCCAATGCCCGGCGGGTGAGCGTTGTGGGCGATTTTAACCTCTGGGACGGCCGTCGCCACTGCATGCGTGCCAGGGGAAGCTCGGGGGTCTGGGAGCTCTTCATCCCGGGCATCGGGGACGGGGAGAAATATAAATTCGAGATCAAGGCCCAGTCGGGCATGCTGCACGTCAAGGCCGACCCATATGGTTTCTTTGCCGAAAAACCGCCCCGGACCGCTTCGGTTACCTGGACCCTTCATTCCTATGAGTGGCAGGACCGGAAGTGGCTGGCCCGGCGCGACAGCGCCGATATTCTCTCCCGGCCTATATCAATTTACGAGGTTCATTTCGGCTCATGGATGCGAGTGCCGGAAGAGGAGAACCGCAGTCTGACCTACCGTGAGGCGGCACCCCGCCTGGTTGAGTACGTGAAGGATATGGGGTATACTCATATTGAATTTTTGCCCCTGGCAGCCCACCCCTTTGATCCGTCGTGGGGCTACCAGGTAACCGGGTATTACAGTCCCACGGCCCGCTACGGCACGCCGGAAGACCTTATGTATCTCATCGACCTGTGTCACCAGAACGATATCGGGGTGATCCTGGACTGGGTACCGGCGCATTTCCCCTCGGATGCCGATGCCCTGGCCTGGTTCGACGGGACCTGCCTGTATGAACATGCAGACCCCAAGCAGGGCCTGCACCCGGACTGGGGTACCCTGGTCTTCAATTACGGCAGAAAAGAGGTAGTCAATTTTCTGATTGCCAATGCCCTTTTCTGGTTGTCGAAGTATCATGTCGACGGCCTGCGTGTCGATGCGGTGGCCTCCATGATCTATCTTGACTATTCCCGCAATGAGGGGGAGTGGATTCCCAATCAATTCGGGGGGCGGGAAAACATAGAGGCCATCGATTTTATCAAAAGTCTCAACGAAACGGTGTACGGGTATTTTCCGGGCGTGCTCATGATTGCCGAGGAATCCACAGCCTGGCCGGCCGTATCGCGGCCGACGTATCTTGGCGGGCTGGGGTTCGCCCTCAAGTGGAATATGGGCTGGATGCACGATATCCTTGAATATATGACCAAAGATCCGGTGCATCGCCGCTACCATCACAATATGCTCACGTTCGCGCTGCTCTATACATTTTATGAAAATTTCATATTGCCCTTTTCACACGACGAGGTTGTGCACGGCAAGGGGTCGCTCATCGGCAAGATGCCGGGTAATGACTGGCAGAAGTTTGCCAACCTGCGGCTGCTGCTGGGGTATATGTTCGGGCATCCCGGTAAAAAGCACCTGTTCATGGGGGACGATATCGGGCAGTGGGCCGAATGGGACCACAACAGCAGTATCGAATGGCACCTGCTGCAGTATGAGCCGCATCGTACATACCAGGATTTTGTCCGCGACCTGAACAACCTGTACCGTTCGGAGCCGGCCCTGTATGAGCGCGACTTTGAACATGCGGGGTTTGAATGGATCGATTTCAGCGACTCGGACAACAGCATTGTTTCGTTTATTCGAAAAGGCCATGAGCCGGCCGAATGTATGGTATTCGTCTATAACTTCACCCCGGTACAGAGGCAGCAGTATCGTATCGGAGTGCCGTTCGATACGTTTTATCACGAGATTATCAACAGTGATGCGGAAAAGTACGGGGGCGGAAATATCGGGAATTTCGGCGGCGTACAGGCAAGCTCCGACCCCTGGCACGGGCGTCCCTGCTCTGTGTCATTGAACATTCCGCCCTTGAGTTGCCTGGTGCTGAAACCTGAACAATCAACCTAGTGGTATTGTCCGGGGGACGAACCCCAGAGGAGAGAAAAACGTCAATGTTGAAGCAGGTGCAGGAGACTTTCGACAGTCTGTACGGTGAGCTTTCGCTGCCGGTGGTACTGTTCGGCTCGGATACCCGGCTGCTGAATGCAAACCGCGCCTTCCTCGATCTGGCACGGATTGAGCGGGAAGACCTGCACCAACACTCCCTGGTCACCTTTTTTAAAGACCTGAAAGCAGCTTTCGAGCGGGACTGGATGCTGAAGGTTATCCCGGACATAATGCAGACCGAGATGGTCGACACACGGGGCAACAGCCTGTCTGTGCGGATGCAGTATACCCGGGTTGCCGGTGAAGACGGAGATGAGGGTGGTCTGGCTTTTATTGTCGACGCTCGGGACCTAAAAGCTGCCGAGAGAAAACTGGAGCAGCTGACCCTTGAGAACCGGGAGTTGAAGGAACAGCTCAGCGGAAAAGAACCGGAAGCGGTGGTGCATGAGAAGGTTCGACTTGAGAAAGTCCTGATTGAGACCCGGGATGTTGTGGAGAGGATTCTGGAGTCCTGCGGCGACGGTATCTTTGAAACCGATCGCGACGGGCGTATCACCATGGTAAACCGGTCTTTTGCCGAAATGCTGGGCAAGTCAAAAGACGAGCTGGTCGGCATGTTTGCCTATGAGCTGGGGCCGCTGGTGGGTGAGTTTCAGTCCACAACCGGCGAAACAATTGTGCTGGATCAGTCATATTGCGATTATCAGACCGAGATACTGGACCGTATGCAGGCTCTGCACGACCAGGACGGGGGCAAAATTGAAAACTGGGAAGTGTATGCCTCTCATAAAAACGGGACCATCGTGCCCCTGGAGCTGACGGTGTCCCTGCGCATCAGCGCCGAAGGAATTGTGGGGGGCGGGGTTACCTCGGTCAGGGATCTGACCAGCAAAAAACTGGATGACCAGACTGTGCGGGGTGCCCGGGATTTCCTGGAAAAGGTGATCGAAGCCTCGTACGACGGTATTGTGGTCAGCGACATGGACGGCATGGTCATCCTGACAAACAGTGCGGTCGAGCGGCTCACCGGGCATGCCAAAAAAGACTTTGTGGGAAAACGCTTCTCCGAAGTGGTCAAAGTGGACTCGGCAACCGCCGAACTGAACGCCGGGCGCCTGACGGAGTTGAAAGAAAAAAAGCGCATATCTTTTGAGACCTTCATTCACAATAAAAAAGGTACCCTGGTATACCTGGAGCACGGCATCGCGCTTATAGCGGATGAAAGAAATGAAAACTGGGGAAACTACATTGTTTCAGTTATACGGGACATAACCGAAAAGCGCAAATCGTCGGAGGCGCTCAGGAAGGCCTATCAGTTCCGGAACGAGTTTTTCACCAACATTACCCATGCTTTTCGCACCCCCCTGACCCTTTCAATCGGTCCTATGGAGGGTATCCTGCGGGGAGAGTTCGGGGACATCGGCAAAGATATCGAGCGGCAGCTCGGGGTATCACTGAGAAATTCCCGCCAGCTTTTGAAGCTGATAAACCAGTTGCTGGATTTCAGCCGTCTGGAATCGGATAAGCGAAATGTTGTGTACATGGAGAAAGACCTTGAACAGCTCGTTTCAGCCGTGCTGGATTCTTTTGCCTTTATCGCCAAGAAGAAAAAGATCAAACTTAATTTTAGAGCGGGCAACGATATTCCCTATGTGTCCATTGATCCCGTCAAAATGGAGAAGGCGCTGTTTAATTTGGTCGGAAACGCTTTTAAATTCACGCCGGAAAAGGGCCGGGTTGACGTTGCCCTTGAGCGGGTGAATGCTGCGCAGGATGGGGGGCGGGCCCCTCAGGAGATCGCCATCACCAGCGGCGGGGGCTGTTGCAGCGGCGAGGGGGCTCCAGGGTGCATTAAAATTGCCATCAGCGATACAGGTGCCGGTATCA
>JANQGV010000237.1 GCA_028282925.1 Thermodesulfobacteriota bacterium | reverse complement strand
CGCGAAGGTAATACAGTCGAATCCCATCCGGTTTGCCAGGTTCGAAATATGAAAAAGCTGGGGATAGTCGAAAATACCGATCAAGGGTCCCATGTTGGTATAGTGACCGAACTCTACCTTTTCTGCCTTTTCTCCCTTGTACGGCCCCTCCTTTACCTCAAACTGCTGGGTACAGGCAACCGGGCAGATATAGCATGCCGTCTGCCCTTCTTTATACTGTTCAACGCAACGGGTTACATCATAGACATCAAGCTGCTCGGGCGTTATGAGCGTCTGCTGATTATGGATGCGGGTGTGCATACTGTTCTGCGGAATGAGGGACAGGGAACCGTATTCCTGCAACCCATAGGTTGCATGGCCCGCCCATTTTTCACGATAAAAGGCGGCAAGCTCCTTGAATGCGGCTTCATCTGCCACCGGCACCTTACCCTCGGCTTTGACGATAACGGCCTTGAGTTTTTTGGCTCCCATGACGCAGCCCATGCCGGTCTTGCCGTGAACGCCTGTGCGCTTTGTGCTGGTAAACACATTCGCATAGCGCACGAGATTTTCGCCCGCCGGCCCGATCCGGGCGCTCTCGCAGGGACCGAACCTGCGCTGAATAGCCGCATCGGTCTCGTAGGTATCGAGCCCCCAGAGGTCCCCGGCATCAACAATTTCCGGAGGTGCGCCTCTCTCAATCACCAGGGCCACCGGTTTTGCGGATACCCCGCGGATGACAATATGGTCATACCCTGCATGCCTGAGCCGCGCCGGAAACCACCCACCTCCGTTAGAGTCACCGAAGATACCGGTCAGCGGACTTTTTGCGGTTATGGTCATACGCGAGGTGCACGGAAATCCGGTACCGGCCAGCAGGCCCGGGCCGAATATAAGGGGGTTTTCAGGTCCCAGGGGATCTATGTGAGGGTTTTCCCGCAGCAAGTCATACAGCAGCCGGGCATTAATACCGGCCCCGCCTACATAGTTCTTTTTTAGGTGCTCAGCCACCGGCTCTTCCCACACCCGGGATTCCGACAAGTCAACGTGGAGAATTTTTCCACTGTTCAACGGGGTTTCTTGCGATACCGTTGTTGTTGAGGTTATCATAAAAAAACTCCTCTCAAAAAGGGTGGTTATCCTCTATTGGCGTTCTCGTATATTTTCAGGAGGGTTTCGGTGCAGGCGTCCAGTTCGTCTCGTGCAACCCCTTGCAGGACCTTTTGCTGCACGTCGAGGGCCAGGGGTTTCAAATCGGTCAACGTTTTTTTGCCCTTACGGGTTATGCGAATCCGTTTCTGACGCCGGTCTGCATCGTCGGGCACACGCTCTACATACCCATTGCGCTCCAGGCCGTCAACCAGGCGCGTTACCGTGGTTTTGTCCTTGTAGGTATTGTCGGCCAGCTGCTGGTGGAACTGCCCGTCTTCATTGCGCAGATTAACGAGAAGCAGCCATTGCTCAACCGAAATGGTGCGCCCTGCGGCCGTAAACTCCTTTTGCAGCAGGCTCATAACGGCCCTCGATGTACGACCCATCAAATGCCCTACGGAATTTTTAAGGTGATATTCAAGACTGTTCATACCGACCATTTAATTTAGTTGCACATACAACTAAATACTAGCATATGTTTTTCCTTCCCGCAAGGCCGGCACGACAGCATGTCTGTCTTACCGGAACCGTAACAGTGTGCGCCCGGGATTTCTGTTGACAGGTACATACCGTTTTCTTATACTTCCCCACACGGAATAAACTCACATTCAACCAGGAGTCACCATGCATGCCTATCAACTGACCATACCGGCCGAAAACAAGCCCGGCGTTCTGGCTCGGGTTACTTCCACCCTCTCCCATGAGAAGATCAACATCAGGGCCACCACCATCTCTTCCTTCGGAGACAAGGGCTTTTTCAATCTCATCGTCGACGACCCCGGGCGGGCCCGGAAAGCGCTACAAAAAGAGGGGATTGATGTTGAACTGAAAGAAGTCATTGCGGTGCTCATCAAGGACTCGCCGGGGGGTCTTGACCATCTGGTGCACCTGCTGGCCGACAAAAACATAAACATTGAAAATGCCTACGGGTTTGTCATTGAAAGCCGCAAGGATGCGGTCTTCGTTTTGGAAGTGAAAGATATCGACGGCGCCGATACTGCAATTAAAGGGGCCGGATTCAAGACCCTGTCGTCGGAGGCCCTGTCCGACATTGAGCCGTTTCACTATATGAAGTATTAGCGGAAACCTACCTGACAAGCGACGGCAGCCACAGGGCCACCTGGGGAAAGGGCACCAACAGCAGGGTTCCCAGGATCATGGCCAACACAAACGGAAACACACCTTTAAAGATCACCTCCAAAGGCACATCCCGGGCAACACCACTCACCACGTACACATTGGCGCCCACCGGCGGGGTAATGACCCCGATCTGGGTAATCAGCACGATGACCACCCCGAACCACAGCGGATCATACCCGAGTTGAAGAACCACCGGGTAAAAAATCGGCACCGTGAGCATAATGAGCGCCAGGGCATCGATAAAGCACCCCCCGATAAGATACACCAGGATAACCAGGAAAATTATCATGAACGACGGCAGGTCAAAGCCGGTAATCCAGGCCGCAATGTCATAGGGTATGCGCGACACGGCCAGGAAGTGGCCGAACACCGTGGCCCCCGCCACAATCACCAGGATCATACAGGTAATGCGGGTCGTTTCAAAAAGAGAGGCGGTGAAACCATCCCAGGTAAGGTTGCGCCTGATGAGTGCCAGCACAATGGTGCCGAACGCCCCGATGGCCCCGGCCTCCGTGGGGGTAAAAATCCCCCCGAACAACCCCCCCATAACCAGGATAAAAAGAAGAATCGTTTCTACCAGTCCGGAAAGGGATGCGGCCTTTTCACGCAGCGTGGTCCGCTCGCCTTTGGGACCGATATCCGGCCGCAGCGTCGTCCAGATCAGGATGGTGAGAATAAACAGGGCCGTCAGCAAAACACCGGGCAGCAGCCCGGCAATGAATAGTTTTCCGATGGACTGCTCGGTGAGAATACCGTATACGATGAAAATAACGCTGGGGGGTATCAGGATACCCAGGCTGCCCCCGGCGGCAACCACCCCCGTGGCAAGGCCGGGTTTGTAATTATAGCGTTTCATTTCCGGCAGCGTGGCCGCGGCCATGGTGGCGGCGGTGGCATTGGTCGAGCCGCAGATTGCGGCAAAGGCGGCGCAGGCCCCCACCGTGGCAATGGCAAGCCCGCCCGGAAGATGCCCGATACATTTATAGGCCGCATCAAACAGCCGGGTACTGATGCCGGCGTGAAAAGCTATCTGGCCCATCAGCACAAACAGGGGAATAACCGTCAGATTGTAGGAACTGAATACGGTAAAAATATCCTTTGCGATCAGGCTCAACGCCGCATCGAACGTTACAATACTGCCGAACCCCACAAAACCCACAATAAGCATGATAAAGCCGATCGGCATCCGCGAAAAAAGCAGCCCAAATAAAATGATGATACCGATGAGGCCGATAAGGGTTGGTGTCATGATTGGTTCGCTTTCAAAGTATCAAGCAGCGTGCAGCCATACCTGCATTGTCGTCAAAGGTTATCACGGGCATAGGACCGGTAGCTCCTGAAAGCCTTCAGCGCTTCCGCCAGCAGCACCGGGCACAAAAGCCCGCAGCCTGCGGCAACCCCGAAGGCAAAGGGATAGATGGGGATCTGTACGGTTAGCGAAACCTCTCCCTTCTGCATGAGGCTCAACCCGTAGGATACACATTGCACCGTCACCACAATAAAAAGCAGCATGGCAACCAGGGCATTGCAGGTGCTGATCAGCGCCTGCGTTTTCTGCGACAGGCGCTGCACCAGGAACTCGACCGCAATGTGGCCTTTTTCAACCGAGGTATAGGCAAGGGAAAATGAAATGGCAACCGTGCCGAGCAGCCCCACGATTTCGTAGGTGCCTGGAATCGGATGGCGGAACATGCGCAGGACGACATCGGCAACGGTGAGCAGCATCATGCAGACGATTGCTCCCGCCGCTATCCAGTTGACCCGCGCGGCAAGCGCCGTAACTGTTTTTTCACTGCGAAACATAGAAACAGTCCGTATGCGTTTTCAGGTTAGAGCGCAGCAGACTGAACCAGCTTTTGCAGCAGTGATACGGCTTTATCGCCGGGAAGCCCTTTATCCTGCATTTTTTTCTTGAAGTCGTTGATCAGCGGTGCTACCGCGGCTGCCCAGCGTTTACTTTCAGCTTCGGGGAGCTCGATGATTTCGTTGTTGAGGCTCTTGGTAAACTCGCGGCCCTCGATATCGAGCTTGTCCCAGGTTGCGGCATGTACGCCGATCCACTCATTGCTGACTTCGTCAATGATTGTTTTTATGTCCTCGGGCAGCGCGTTCCACTTGTCCTTGTTCATGACGACAAACATGGTTGTGGTATACCCCACACCGAAGCAGTCGGTGGTATACTTCACCACTTCGGCCTGCTTCCAGCCTTTCAGCGTCTCGATGGGACCGAAGGTGCCCTCCACAACACCCTTTTGCAGGGCCTCGTAGGTAGACCCCTGGGGCATTGCAACCGCACTGCCACCCAGGGCTTCAACAACTTTGGCGCTCAAGCCGGTCGATCTGATCTTCAAACCTTTGAGGTCTTCCAGGGTGCGTACCGGCTTGCGGGTGTGCAGGAGGCCGGGTCCGTGGGCATGCAGGTACAGCACCTTTACATCGTCAAGTTCCTTGGGCTTCATCTGCTTGTAGAACGCATTTGCAGCGGTGGTCGCCGTTTTACCGCTGGGATATCCAAAGGGCAGGTCAACCGCTTCCATCAGGGGAAAACGACCGCGGGTATAGGCGAAGCATGACATGCCGATATCTGAAATACCCTTGGTTACACCATCGTAACAGTCTTTGGCCGCCGTCAGGGTGCCGCCGGGATAAACGTCAATGACGACCCTTCCACCGGTACGTTTTTCAACCTCCTTGGTCCAGTCAACAGCAGCCTTACACTGCCCGTGGGTGGGCGGAAAAAAGATGCTGTAGGTGAGCTTGATTGTCTCTTCAGGGCCTTTTGATGATGTCCCGCAGGACAGCACGAAGCAGAAGCATGCCGACAGCAGCACTGCTATAAGTATTTGTTTTTTCATAACGATACTCCTTTCTCGTTCAGAATGTTTCCCTGTGGCATCCGGTGTTCCCATGCCGGTTTTAACGGTACGAATCTCAAAAGTGTATGCTATTCAGCCCGGGATTGCAAGTTCCATATTCCCGGACCAAAGGGGCTGAAACATGCCTATTTAAGCGCACTTAATGGTGTTTCTCCAGGGTGAGCGCAATGTTAAAACTATATAAAATGCGGCTGCCGGAGAATGTTCAGATACAAGGCGCGCGAAACCCAGAGGAATGAGGCGTACTTTTTTGTACGCTGCAGTGACGAAGGGTGAGCGCAACGCCGTAGATGGATGTTCTCCGACGGCCGTACTCCTATACTGTATAGAAAACCTGAAATATATTGGGATACGTCCGGCAAAGCGTAAGCGCCCGGTATTTCTGCACCCAGTATTTCCCTGCCCGGCTCATTCCTTCGGCACCCAGCTGGTCGGCCGCTTTTGCCTCCAACTGGCCCTTGATATAGCCTTCGGTTGTGCCGGCGGGAACATAGATGGTAATGGGCAAAAGCACCTCTGCTGCGGGTAATGAAAGACTTTCAGATACCTTCTTAAGCACCGCCTTGTCAACCGGTATGGTAAGGTCCCCCTCGCGGTATCTGGGATCATCGAGCAGCCGGGCAAGACTTTTCCGCCCCTTGATGATCTGGCGGTTCATCGAGGTTGCTTCCACCTGTACTATTTTATTCAGCAGACCTTCTTTATCGACCATAAAACAGATCCCCGATATAACGTTTCACATTTATTGCCACATATACTAATATACTACTATAGCAGCAAACACACCATAACGTCCACAACGGTCACAGGTAATGGCTCTACATATAAAAATAATAACCGTGGGTAAAGTCAAAGACCGCGACCTGCGCGGCAAAATAGCCGATTACACCAAGCGGATCGGGTTTGACGCCCGGATTACGTTCCATGAGGTCAAGGACACCGATAAAGAGACTGAGGGAAAAAAGATTTCTGCGCTTCTCAAAAAAGAAAACGGGCACGTGTTTGCCCTCAGCGAGGAGGGCCGTGAATATACGTCCATACAGTTTGCTGAAAAAATGGGGGCGGTCTCAGGCACCGTCATTTTTATTATCGGCGGCCCGTTCGGCCTGAGCGCCGAGGTGAAGGAACGGGCAAACGAACTGCTCTCCCTTTCCCGCATGACCTTCAGCCATGAAATGGCGTTGCTGTTTCTGCTGGAACAGATCTACCGGGGCATCTCCATCAACCTGAACCGGAAGTACCACAAAGAATAAATAATTAACTACAACACTATATACAGCATTGATTTTTAAAAGTATCTACCATTGATTAGTTACGGGCTTTCTTAATCCCATTGCAACGCAGGCGAGTGCAGCGATTTCAGGAGGAGACAAGGGTCGACATGTTTGAGCCCCGTTTTTCAGGGGCGAGTTTGTTGACCCGCCGACTGAAATCGTGCCGCGAGGGCATCCCGCCGGAGGCGGGACAAGGTGCAGGGCGCCTTTTCTTTTGCATACTTTTCTTTGGGGCGAACAAAGAAAAGTATGGAGAAGACGCGTAGCGTCTTATAAACAAGTTCTCCCCGAATCGTTAAAAGCTATTCAGGTCCCACGGCTGAAAGCCGCAGATATATAAATTTTACTCAAAAAAATCCTCCGCCCGGCGGGTTGCCTCCGGGATCACCTTCTCCATACCCCAGATACCCCTCGTCTTCGGCAAGGGCGGGCAGCACATCCGAAAAGCCGTGGCGCTCGGCCCATTCCTGGGTTTCCGTCCAGCGAAGCTCTTTCTCCAGGTCCGAAGAAAAAAGCCAGATGTTCATATCCGGAGGGCTCGGCGGAGGCGGTATCGAGTGGTCGTCCGCCTGCTTGTGTGCTGCCTCAAGCTGACCGTAAATGCGCTGCCATACGCGGGGCTGGGGACAAATAGCTCGTTTTTCCATAGGCGGTGTCACTACCCTTTCTTTTTAAAATCGTTCCAGTCGAACGTCCCCTCCTCCATACTCCTGAAAACCTCGGCGCGTTCCTCTTCGGTAAAGCCGAAAAGCGGGCAGTAGTTTTCAATAACATCTAAAAAACGTTTCATACAGGCAAACAGCGACTGCTGTTTCCGGGGACAATCAAAAGGGCAATAATCGGTGGCATGGGGTAGCTTGTCCGGGCCGCTTTTTTGTGAGTCCATACCTGAACGTACCTGTATATGTTTCGTTGCATTAAGGGGAAGAATACCACCTGTTTCAGTGCTATTGATAGAGCTGCTCCATTCTGTCGATCACGTAGGTTGCCTCGACCGACAGGGTATCAACGCCGGTCAGGCTCCAGGATACGAAAACAGTGTCCACACCGGCGTTCCTGCCGCACTCGATGTCGAACACCGCGTCCCCGATGTACACCGACTCCCCCGGATCCGCTCCCAGCAGTTCCAGAGCTTTTTCAACCGGCTCGGGGTTCGGCTTGTGTTTTTCGGTTTCGTCGGGGGTTACCAGCACATCAAAAAAATCGTACATGCCGGTCTCCTTCAAGTACAGGCCCAGCGACTGCATTTTACGTGAGGTCACGATCCCCATTTTTTTGTTCCGCGATCTCAGGTCGGCAAGAGCCTCAACTACACCGGGAAATGCTTTCAGATACCGGGTGTAGATGGAAAGCTGGTAATCCATATGATCGGTAACAATGGTATCCATCACATCCGGGTCCTGTGGCCCCAGGTAGCGCTCAAACTGGGTCCGCAACGTCAGACCGATACTGCTGTAGACTTCCGGGCGCCCGATAGTGCGGTCGCCGTACTTTTTACAACTGTAGAGAAAGCTCTGATAAATCAACTCCGCGGTATCAAACAGTGTACCATCGGCATCAAACAGATAACAACTATACTCTTTCATGGGTTCAGGTTCCTTCCGTGTGCTGAAAACGCCCTCGGCTCATCGGGCGCAGATCATTGTTTACTTTTCAGCCTTATCCAGGTCTCCGGCAACATCCCGGTTGAAATCCCAGGTGAGATAATCGAGGCTCATCGGCAGCGACAGCTCAACCTTGCTGAGAAACTGGATGCCCACCTTCACTGAGCAGGGGCGGCACTCCAGCAGATGCCCGCCCTGCTGCATATCGGCCGAAAGGAAATGCAGGTGCAGGCCGGGCACACTCGCCGACGCCATGAACGCCGGGGTATAAAAACCGGCCAGGGTTCCTTCCACATCCTGCATGGTAAAGACCGGCTGCTCCCGGGCCACCTCAACCAGCGGGCGGTAATTGTCCTGCCTGGGCACCGACCTGGTTTTCACCGACGCAAAGACTCCGTCGACCCGTATGGCGTAAAACAGGTTGGGCGACGGCAGCAGCTTGTTGAGGAATCCCAGGAAATCTTCATATGCCGTTTCCTTCTCAATGATATCATGGCTCAAGGGCGCGTAAAAGGTTACGCAGGCAAAGGGGGTCAATACCGACTCGCTCACGGTGTTCACCGTACCGTCAGCGGTAATCTGATAGATGGTGCCATCCAGCATGACCATCTCTCCATCAAGGTCGTTGAAGGTACCCAGTCCGAAATCGCCGTGCTTTTTAATTTCAGAAAAAGGGATATTCTCTTCATAGATACCCTCTACCAGGGCATTGACCGGAGAGCAGAGATAAATGGTATTTTCAGGCTTTGAACAGTTTTTATTCATTGAAGCACCGATTACGTTCCTGCCGGAGCAGACCATCAGGCCACCCGGTCACAATTAAAACTCTGTCGTCACTTTTCATCATACTACACGATAATAGAGATAACAATATACATAAGAGATTTGATATCCCTTTTGCCCAAAAGAATGACAGTCAATAACCTTAAATGATTATTTTATTTTTATTTTGCTATTATGTTTATATTTAAACATTTTTACATACAATCGCAGACAAGGCCTGCTCTGTGTAAACAATTTTATATTGTAATTACAATTATTTACATATTTTTTTGTCAAAATTCATACAATTGGCACCGTACCTGTAATACTAATCTAGCGAAAGCAATAAAAAAAGAAAATAACATGTGAGGAACAACAAATGGAAACACAACAAATAGCCACGGAAACACAGCACACCCCCCAGGCCGTACCGCACAAACGCCTGATATACTTTGCTGCCGGGCAACTCATTTTCAAGGAAGGAGATTTCGGGGCATCGTTTTACCTGATTAAAAAGGGGACCGTGACCATAGCAAAAGAAACCAAAAAAGAATCGGTTCCTCTGGCGGAACTGGGCCCGGGTGATTTTTTCGGTGAAACAGCATCCTTTACCGGCGAATTGTCGGCGCGGTCGGCCTCTGCATTTGCAAAAACCGATGTTGAGCTTGAATCATGGCACTTCAAAGCCATCCAGGAACAAACAGCCGCCCTGAGCCCGATAATGAAACTGGTTGCTGCCGATATGATAAAAAAGCTCAACCACATTTCCGGCGTAAACTATAAGGTGTGCTGCAACAGGCAGCAAAAGCCCCGACGATCCAGACCATCGCGAAAACCGGGCACAAACCGAACGCCCCTGCTCAAGCTTGCCGGCAACGGCAAACCCTGGAACGGCCGCCTTGCATACCGCCCCTTAATGTTCCATACCCCGCAACCTCTGAGCGCCAGAGGGCTTGACGTCGACATAAGCGGCCTGCGTTTTGAAGCGCCGCTGTCAACCACCCGGAAATGGCAACATACCGTGGGCAGCAGACTTGATATGAACATTTACCTTCCCTGCGGCAGCCTGGAAGTCTACGGAGAAATAAACAACCTGCTGCCCGGCCGCGAGCCCGGATTTACCGAAGTGCGGATCTCCTTCTGGAACCTGTCGCCGGAAGCTGAAAAAATGCTGCACTTTTTTCTGGAATCATAAACCATCATTTAAAAGGAGAAAAGCATCATGACACTTTCCAATCTGCTCCAGGCATATATAACAAAAAAAGTTACCCTTCCGACCCAGAGCATTATCTTCCACGAAGGCAGCGATGCGAATGTGCTGTATATCGTGCTCAAGGGAAAAGTCACCATTAAAAAAAGTTGTCCCAAGGGCCGGGTCCGCATTGCAACCCTGGGGCCGGGAGAACTGCTGGGCGAAATGAGCCTGTTTGATCTTTTTACCGCTAAACGTTCTGCCACTGCTACCGCCGAAACAGAGGTTGTGCTGGGCGAACTCAACTGGGGGTTCCTGCAGCAGGAATATCTCAAGCTTTCGCAGGTACAGCAGGACATACTGGCGGGCCTTTCGCGACGCATCCGCCTGACGGCTACCAATGCGGTTATACAGGTCGGAACCGATGCCTGAGCCGACAGGTGCAAGTCGCTCTGCTCCGCCTTCTCAGTGATACAGACCTCTGTCTGGTATGAAGACGGCACACACACTTTTCCCACCTTCCCCCGGCCGTTAGTTTGTGGTATATCTATTCAGAACAGTATATGCATACCTCAAACACAATTATGAAAAGCAAACCCAGGCAAAAAAAACGCATCGAAGGCCCCGTCCGGGCAGACACCGGTGTATTCACTTCCGCGAGCTGGCACCTTAACAGGCTCTATTGCCGCATGCTGCACGGCTTTGCATGGAAGGCACCCGATCCGCTCCCGGTCGAAGGCCCGGTAATCCTGGTGTGCAATCATCGCAGCAGCGTCGACCCCTCTATTCTCTGTGCATCCACCCGCCGAATGCTTTCGTTTCTCATTGCCCGGGAGTTCTATTATGTGCCGCTGCTGAGCCGACTGTTTGAATGGATGGGGTGCATACCGGTAAAGCGTGACAGCCAGGACATCGGGGCACTGCGCCAGGCTCTGCGGGCCCTGCAGCGCGGCAGGGTCCTGTGCATCTTTCCCGAGGGCGGCATCGACCGGGATGCCGACGATGCCAGACACGGCACCGCCTATCTCGCCTGGCGAAGCAAAGCACCGGTAATACCGGCCGGCATCATTGGCACGCCGCGCAACCCCTCGGTCTGGCGTACCCTTTTTATACCCTCCCGGTCTTCTATTCGTTTCGGGAAACCGGTTCCGCCGCCGCCCGACCCCACCGACGGCAACTCCCGGGACAAAGTGTCCGAATGGACCGGGGAGCTCATGCACACAATAAACGACTTATGCACCTGACGCAAACATCAACCACACTGTTTTCCACCAATGAAAAAAAACGATGGCAAAAATCAAATCAAGGCCGTTTTTGGAGAAATAGCGGAACAGGACGTTGACGCCATAGCACTGCCCACCACCCCATCGCTCCGTATGGATATCGGAATCAGCGCAAAAGTTAAAGAATCTGCAGGACAGGAAGTTGAAGAAGAAGCACTGCAGCACGCCCCGGCCGCCATGGGAAATGTTGTTGCCACCGGCGGCGGCAGCCTGCAAGCGGGAATTGTTTTTCACTGCGTTATGGTTACACTGGAAAAAGAAACTTCGGAGGAACTGCTGCGCGGCTGCCTGGGGGAGATTTTCAGGCAGGCCGAAGACAGGGGTATTAAAAGCATGGCTTTTCCGGCTCTCGGTTCAACGTTCCAGGGGCTTACCCCTCAAACAGCCACCGACATCATCGTGCAGGAAAGCAAAGCCGCGGTTGATGCCGGCGCCCCTTTTATTGAGCTGGTGTTTACGGTGTGCGACAGAACAATATTCTCTCACTTCAAGCGTGCCCTGAAAAAACACCTCAAATAGCCCGGCCAAAAGTTCTCCGGCAGTCCGCCGCAATATCCTCGCAAGAAGAGGCTGTTGGAGAACGTTCAGACACAAGGCGCGCGAAACCCTGAGGAGTGAGGCGTACTTTTTTGTACGCTGCAAGGACGAAGGGTGAGCGCAACGCAGGAGATGGGCGTTCTCCAGCAGCCTCTAGGGTCGTGCTTCGTATACGATATTAATGGGCGTCTCGGCCGCGCGCCGGAAACGGCTGAAACCGCCTCTGCGCACAACGTCCGCAACACGCTTTTCCCCGGCCTGTCCCCCCAGGGCATGACCATTTTCCTGCTGCAGCGCACCGGGAACGCACAGCAGTACCGAAGCGCAGTAGTACAGCCTTCCAATGGGTGTAAGGTTTTCTTCCACCCGTTCCCCGGCATAAGGTTCCACAATCATCCATGTACCGTCTTTTTTCAGGGCCTGACACACATGCGCGGCCGCCCCCACCGGGTCACCCATATCATGCAGGCAATCGAAGGTGGTTATCAGGTCATAGTCATTTCCGGGTATATCCTTGGCGGCAAATGCCTCAAACCGCACCCGATCTGAAACACCTGCTTTTTGCGCCTTACTCCGTGCGGCCTCAATGGAAGGCACGTGATAGTCAAAACCGGTAAACTCCGACCGGGGAAAGGCCTCGGCCATCAGGACCGTTGACGACCCGAACCCGCACCCGATATCGGCAACCCTGGCCCCGTCCCGGAGTTTTTCCACCACACCATCCAGGGCCGGAATCCAGGAGCTCACCAGATGGGCGACATAATTGGGCCGGTAGAAACGGTCACCGCCGGCAAACAGCCCGTTGTCGTGCTCATGCCACCCAAGCCCGTTTCCGGTTCGAAACGCCTCGGCTATTTTTCCTTCCGCTTTGATTGCCGCCGTGGCGGCCTGAAATGCGCCGGGCATATAGGCCGCACTCTCGTCATCAGCCAGCACAAAGGCCTGCTCTTCAGACAGACTGTAACGTTCGGTTTCGAGGTGATAGGTTACGTATCCGCCCGCTGCCATGGCCGGCAACCATTCGCGTACATATCGCTCATTGGTGCCGGTGCGTTCGGCAACCTCTTCCGGACTTAGCTGTCCGGCATGCGCCATCGCCTTAAACAGTCCCAGTTTCTCTCCTATCAGCACCAACGGAGCATGAAACGTGGCACCGATATCTTTGATTACCTGCCCGAGCATTTCATTCAGCTTACTTTCATCTATCGCCATACAAAACACCTTCTTTCACACAAAAAATCAAAACATACCCGCAAGCATAAAAAGATTGCTCCCCAATTGATATGCCTGTTCCATATCCGCTTCCTTTTTTGCCGCATCACCGGGAGCCATATTACTGCGGCTGATCACATCGCCGACCCGTCTCAGGCCGAGGTCGATGAGGTTGCGCTCCAGCACCTCGTGCACCAGGGCGATCCCATATTCTCATCGGCCCTG
>JANQGV010000195.1 GCA_028282925.1 Thermodesulfobacteriota bacterium | reverse complement strand
ACTCTCTGCGGAACAGGTGGAAAAAACCATGCAGAGAATCGATTCAATCGATACCGAAGCCTGGACCGATGTTGATGAGGAGTGGATGTACTAAGGGTGCGGTTTTGTAGCTGAGCACTGTATCGCGGGCCGGGATGAAAAGGAGTTGGACATGTCCTTTCGCCCTGCCCTGCGGATCATGTTTATTGTGCGTAAGGGCGCCTCTCCGTGGGCGCTCTTTTTTTATGCCCTTCGCATATGTATACAAGGGTGGGTGCAACGCGGTGAAACCCACCTTACGGGCTCCAAAAGACAGTTGGCACCTGCCGAATAAGTGTGCGATCTGCGGGCCTGTTCTCCGCTAAGGAGAAAAGGCATACCATACAATTATGAAGCTCTTTCAATGGCTTTGCTCATCATTACCCATCCGGCACGAATTATGTAATAAAATCATGTATAGTACGGATACGTACGTTCCGATATAATTATTAGTATGCAAATTTTCATCAAAACTGTTCACCTCATCCAATAGAAAGAAGACCTGTATTATGAAAAAACTGTTACTCGCTCTCTGTCTGGTTGTAACTATGTGCTTCCTGAACGCCTGTAAAGAGGTTGACCCCGGGGATGACAACGCTACCGGCGACCCGCCTCCCAACACTGCCGAAGGCTCAAGTGTGACCTTAACGGTCTTTAATAAAGATATCGATTTACAGGACCAGAATATCCTGGTGTACATCAGGCCTGACGATTTTTTCGGTGGCTCGCTGGTATCGGCATGGCAGAAGTGCGACCCGCCCATCGGCGGATCGTCTAAACTCGACGATTTAAATGATACGGTCAGCGTGGCTGCAATATATGATAACGACGCCTGGATGACGGCTACAAAAACAATTCCCCTGCAGCATACTGCCACAGTATCCGGTTCGGGGCAGTCTGTTGTTCTCGAAAACCCGGTGTTTGATTTCATGCTGCCACCGGACCTCCGGGGCTTTCAAAACAGCACCTCCCATATCGATGTATATCCGGTATGGAGCCTGAACGGTCACACTGTGTGCAAACCTGAATACCCTCTTTTCCCGAATTCCCGCACAACCTTCCGGGGTTTTCAGAGCAAGGTCTACCTTACGATCGGATCTATGGCTCAAACAGATACGTTTATAGATATATACTGGGATCAACTGCATGAAATCGATATTCCGTCAAACCTGCAAAGCGCGGACATCGAGGTTTCACTCGACCCGTCTACCAATATGCCGGTGTATACATTGAAAAATGAGGTCTACCAGGATTAGTGTGCAGGGGCGCCTCGCCGCCCCGGCCCTGAGCAAAGTCGAAAGGTGGGTGCCTGCCCGCTTACAATGCGTAGGGTGCACCGAACCAAACTGCCGAAGTGTCACCCTGCGGCTTCGTCCGCAGGGTCCATTGGGCTTTATTAATCAGCGCTGCATCAATACACACCTGCCCCATAGACACCACACAACAATACATCATCTTTCGTAGGAGCACCTCTCCGCTTGCACTGAGCACCGTCGAAGAGTGCGCACCGTTTCCGCTGCTTATGCCAAGTGTGTCATTTGATGCACAACAAAATCTTCAATCGCTCCCTCGGTTGCAGCAATATAGTCCTGCAGATGTGGGGCGTTCATATGCGCCTGCCACAGGTCCCGGGATGCCCAGTTTTCGTAAAACATAAAATGCGCAGGGTTTTCATTGCCCTGGTGCAGATCATACTGCAGGCAGCCCTCTTCAGCGCGCGTGATATCAATGAGCTTTTCCAGCTCTGTTTTCACAAACTCGATTTTGTCCGCTTTGGCGGTAATGTGTGCAACAATGGTGAGTTTTGGCATGACTTCTCCTTTTTGCCGGGTTAAGAGTATGCGTATCGACTGTTTTTGTCCTCCCCCGGTTTGACGGACACGTAAAAAACAAGTATATAAATAGAAGTATAAGGAGTGTCCAATGAGAAAAAGAGAATGCTTTTTGGCAGCAATACTGATCATGGCTGCCATCCTGGCGGGATGCATACCGGTGGAAGAACTGGAAACATGCGTCTCACGGGAACCGGATTTTTCCGGCGGAGAGACCGGTTACGAGTTGATCGACCTGCTGAATAAAGACGTATGGCTCACGCCCGATTTTACGGCCGAAGAGTACGCCGCGTTTTCGCCTCCGTTATTATGGATTAAAAATGACCCGCGGATCACCATGGGCAACCACCAGTCCGAGTTCCTGCGCTCGCCGGGATGCAGCGAGCAGGGCCGGTTCACCTATATACAGGCCTTTGACAGGGAATTCCTCAAAGTGGTGCAGCTTGTTTCAATGGATACCCCCGAAGACAGCCAGGGGTTGATCCGCAGAACGGTACTTGAGAAATACCACCTGTTGACCTATGCTGCCGGCAGCACCGTGCACATCCTCCAGAGCCCGGAGGGAGACCGGTACATCGGTGTCAGCAGAAGCGCCGACCGGACCTCGGATACATTCACCCTGCCCGAAGGGTGGGCTCTTACAACCAACGTACTGCAGACGGAGTATCAGGTTGAGCTTTCGGGAACCGTGATCGTCCTTCGAACCGATAACGAAGATTCATACCAGGGCCCGCTCCCGGGTGGTTGACCCCTCTCATCTCTGTAAATTCCGGGTCCGGAATGCACACCCCAGGCATATAAAAATGGTTTGTCACCCTTCGTCCGTAGGGTCCATCCCCTGCCCTGCTACGCCCCGGCGTTTACAATAAAAATGAGGGTGCGGTTTGCGGTAAGATATCCGGGTTAACTGAATGGGCTTATGTCTGTCAGGCATTGGATAAGTTGATTTTCAATGTCGCTATGCTTTTTCCATCCCGGATTGCCGATAAACACCAGACGGGTCTCAAGCGCCAGGTGTTCTTTTTTAAAATGAACATCAAGATCAAGCCACTGCCCGACCAAATTAAACAGTACCAGCGGGTCTGCGGGATCATCCCAGTATACGAATCCCTTGGCCCGGATGATGTCCGGTGATATATTTACCAGCAGATCCTTAAAGCGATTTTTATCGAAAGGTGTACCCGATGTAAAACTCCAGGATTCAAACACCAGGTCATGGGGCTTCTTTTTCATGGTGAAATCATCTATGGAACCCGCCGGAAGTATCCTGATAGTACCACTGTCGAATTCACGGGCTTCATGCACATGAATATCCAAAGATGTATGTTGTAATGCATCTTCAAGTTCAGGCAGTTCTCTGAATCCCAGGACAAGATCGATTGGTATTTGACAGTGTATTGCTGTCAGCATAACAGCTGTCGGCGATATCTTTTTTATAAATCGTTTTACTTTGTCCTGTTTCCGGGCATCGACAAGATCAATTTTGTTCAATATCAGTAAATTGGCCGCCTTGATTTGACGCTCAGCCAATTCCCTGTACTCTTCAGTTTCTATCTCCAGCAATCTGCTCGCATCAATGACTGTGAATAATCCGTCAACGTGCAAATGACATTTGAACAAAGAGGAAGATAGTGTATTCAGGACCTGAGAAGGATCAGCAACACCGCTGCACTCTACAATGAGATACTCCGGTTTTTGTTCCTGTTTCATTAAATTAATGACGCTTGAGAGCAGATCTTTTTGAATGGTACAGCAAATACAGCCGCCGGTAAGACTGATTTTATATTCCTCTTGGCTCTCTATCAGGTCACTGTCTATGTTGATTTTTCCGAAATCATTCACCAGAACGGCTGTTTTTCTGCCCTGATTTTGCCTGATCACATGATTCAGAAGGGTTGTTTTTCCGGCGCCTAAGAATCCGCTCAGAATCGTCGCTTTAACTCTTTTTGCCTTTATTGCCGCGATATCGATCATTGATGTTTTTCGCAATTTTTACAAATTCCGTCAATACGAACTTCCACTTTGTCGATTCGGCCGGGATACGTTTTCCACAAAGGTTCGATGTCGACAATGAAGCTTTCCGGACTTAAACAATCCATCTGTCCGCAATTTTTACAGTAAAAATGAGGGTGCGGTTTGTGGTGTTCATTTGGTGCCAGGCCGTAATAAAATGCTCTGCCACCCGTGCTGATGCGTTCAACGACGCAGTGCTCAACCAGCAAGTCAAGAATGCGGTAGACGGTCACCCGATTAATCGCGCTGCTCCGTTCCAGTATTTTATAGATGTCGCTTGCGGAAAGGGGAAATCTATTATTTCCTACAACTTCCAGAACGCGCAACCGGTTGGCGGTCGCCTCAAGCTTTGCTCCTGACAATAATTCTTCATAATTGCATTTATGGCACATGAGTCATCCTTATCTAATGTCCCGGGTTTTTCCTCTTTATTGTTTGCCGGAATCCTTGCGCTTTGCGCAAGGAGGCAAAAGGAAACCATCCACTTCCGTATATTGTGATCATTTCGGCCTCCGGCCGCAACGCTCAAGCCGGGCGCTCTGGGCCCGGTTGTTTACTTCCGTGCAACAACGCATATCCTGTCCACCACCAGGGAAATCAGAAAGACGATTCCGGAAACCATGATAATCGAAGCGCCCGATGTAAGATTGTACCGGTACGAAAACCACAGGCCGGTAACCGTAAAAGCGGCCCCCAGTATGCTTGACGCCACCATCATCTGAACCAGGGAATTGACGTATTTCTCGACAATGAACGGAGGGATCGTCAAAAGAGCGATGACCAGGATAAGGCCGACAACCTGTATTACCAGAACAATGGTGACTGCCAGCATGCCGATTAGGCCGAAATAGAGCTTTTTGACAGGGACGCCCCTGATCTGGGCGAATTCTTCATCATAGGACATGGCCAGGAGGTCCTGGTAATAATAGACAACCAGGATCAACATCATCACTCCGATGACGGCCATGAAGAAAAGATCCAACCTGGGAACGGTGAGGATACTGCCGAACAGATAGCTCATCAGATCAACGTTATAGCCGGGCGTCAGGTCCATCAAGAGAATGCCGAAGGCCATACCCAGCGCCCAGATGACCCCGATGATCGTATCGGCGCGGTGCTTGACGGTATGGCTGATGGCTGCCATCACCATCGCCGCGAACAGGGAAAAACCGATAGTGCCCGGCAAATAGGGCCAGTTGAAATAAAACGCCAGCCCGATGCCGCCGTATGCGGCGTGGGCGATGCCGCCGGAAAGAAAGACGATGCGGTTGACCACCACGAGGGTGCCCATGATACCGCAAATGACGCTGGCCAGCAGCCCGGCGGTCAGGGCGTTGCGCATGAAATCGAATTGCAGCGCTTCAATCATCGGGAATGCTTCTCCTGGTCCGCCGGCACCCGTTAGGGCTTGCTGCGGACCACCAGTTCCACCGGACAGACTTCTTCCACGGTGCAGGAATACATATGCTCCAGAAGCTCGCCGGTGATTTCGTTCTGGGCATGATAATGCAGCTTTTTGTTTACACAGGTCACCGATTTTATATGGTGAGAAACCGCAAACAGGTCATGGCTGACCACTACAACCGTAATGTCTTTGTTGAGCTCTCTGAGTAGCCGGTAAAAATCCGCCTGGCCCCTGGTGTCTATGCTGGCGGTGGGTTCATCCAGCAAAAGAAGCTTGGGCCGGGCCACCAGGGCCCGGGCGATAAACACCCGCTGTCGTTGGCCTCCGGAAAGCATGCCGATTTTCCTGCCGGCGTGGTCTGCCATTTCCATACGTTCAAGGGCATCCAGAGCATCGCGGCGGTTGGCTGCAGATTGCCGGGACAAGCGTTTTTTCGGATCGAGTTTTCCCATCATTACTACGTCAATGGCCGTGATCGGAAAGCTGCGGTTCGTGTGAACATCCTGCGGCACGTAGCCGATGCTCGGCGAAGCCTCCCGGGGTGGTTTTCCATCAACGCGAACGGTACCCTTTACCGGTGTCAACAGGCCCAATACCAGTTTCAGCAGCGTAGTCTTACCGCCGCCGTTGGGGCCGATAATGGCCATGAAATCCTTCTGCTGGACGGTAAGGTTCACATTCTGAAGTACGGCTTCTCCGTTATAGGCAAAGTCAAGATCTTTGATTTCAATGATCGGCATAGAAAGCTCACCCACCTATCTCAACGCCGCCTGGAACTTGTCTGCAACCCGACGCAAATTGGACATCCAGTCTTCAGCCAAAGGATCAGCAAAAGCTACCTGGCCGCCGATCTCCATGGCCACGAGTTTGGCGCTTTTGGTTGAAAACTGGGGTTGCACGAAAACAACCCTGATCTTGTTTTCCCTGGCATGCTGGATCAACTCTTTTAGCTGCGCCGGCTTGGGGTCCTTACCTTCAATCTCGATGGGCACCTGTTTTAGTCCATAGGCATGCGCAAAATATCCCCAGGCTGGATGGAATACAATGAACTGCAGGCCCTTTTTCCCGGTAAAGGTTTTTTTCAGATCGGCGTCCAGTTGGTCTATCTGCGCTGTAAATGCTTTGAAATTGGCTTCATAGTGGCCCCGATGCTCCGGGTCGGCATTCTGCAGCGCGGCCAGAATGGTGCGGGCCTGGATTTTAACCAGCGGCGGCGACAGCCAGATATGGGGGTCGAGACCGGCATGATCATGATGGTCTTTATCATGCGCGTCCTCACCATGGTGTTCACCTTTTTCATGATCATGGCCGGTTTCATGGTGTTCCTCTGCGTGTTTATCATGATCGTGATGGTCTTTATCATGCGCGTCCTCGCCATGGTGTTCACCTTTTTCATGATCATGGCCGGTTTCATGGTGTTCCTCTGCGTGTTCACCATGATGATGGTGAGCCTCCATGGCGAGTTTGGCGATACCGTGGTCCGTATGAATTACCTTAAGCTTGGGATTGGTTGCAGTTATTCTGGTTAAATGTGCCTTTTCAAACTCGATACCCACCGCGAAGTATATTTTTGCCCTGGAAAGGGCTACCATCTGCTGTGGTTTGGGTTCATACGTATGGGGATCGGCTCCGGGCTGAACCATAACATGAACATCAACCAAATCCTTGCCGATTTGTTGCACAAAGTATTTCTGGGGTGCGATGGTGACAAATACAGGGAGCTTGTCGGCTGCGAAACCATTGCCCGTAACTACAAATGATTGAAGAAAAATAATCAAAAAAAGTTTAATAAACGTATGCATTTTTCTCCTCCTTCCACATGCAGGTTATTCAGGGGTTCTGTTATCATGCAACTTAATTTTTTTAATTTTATTTTCAAGTAAATCTATTTACATAAGTTATAACAATTATTTGTACTATATACACGCTTTTATAAACGCTGTCAACTAAATGCAAATATATTGCATTATCTTGCACTATGCAATATAATTTTCACTCCGGACGTATTGAGGAAGGGGGTGGGATTTCAGAGAAATTGCACCTGCTCATAAATCAAGCACAAAAGACGTTGCCCATTGCCGCAGCGTTTAATATATATTGACTTTATGGGATGATATCTGACAATAAAGGTTCCAGTGACGATGCAACAATCTAACGCTCATCCATCCACGCACACCGCCGGGAAGGTTCACTCCACCGATTACCTTCCTGCCCTCTTCCTGGCAGCAGCTCTTTTTTTTCTGCCCACAGGCCCGGAATCCAGTGCCCTCAACTCCCTGGCTATTGTATTTGTCAGCATAGTGCTCGAAGCCATCCCTTTTATGATGATCGGAGCACTTGTCGGCGGATTAATTGAATCCTTTGTAAGCCGGGAGCGCATGGCCACCCTCCTGCCCCAAAAAGGCTGGTTGACCGTATGTATTGCGGCCGGAGCAGGGGCTGTTTTCCCGGTGTGCGAATGTGCAGTTGTGCCGGTGGTACGACGTTTGCTCGGCAAGGGTCTGCCGTTCTCCGCGGCCATCGCATATCTGCTCGGCGGTCCCATCGTGAATCCTATCGTAGCCGCCTCAACAGCCCTGGCCTATGCGTTTGACTGGCGCATCGTCCTGCTGCGCCTGGGACTGGGATACGGTATTGCTGTTGTAGTCGGAATGATCATGGGAAGATTGTTTGCCGGCACCAAGGCCGTCAAGGTCAACGATGCCGCACTCAAGAACAATACATCATCCTGCGGCTGTCATCCCCATCCGCTGGGACACACTCATTACGAGGTATCTTCCGTGACAGTGAAATCCCCTATCGTAATCACAAATCAAAAAGCCGATACCACGGCCTGCAGTTGCGGCTGCAGCCATGCGACTTCGGATGGGTGGGTCGACAAAATAGGGGCGGCCTGTACCCACGCAATGGATGATTTTTTGGCTGTGGGGCACTATCTTATCATCGGCGCTTTCATCGCCGCACTGGCACAGACCTATATCGACCGTTCGAGCTTTTTGAGCCTGACGTCCGCTCCTGTCCTGTCAGTGGTATTGATGATGATTCTGGCGGTAATGCTCAACCTGTGCTCTGAGGCGGACGCTTTCATTGCCGCGTCTTTCCAGGGGTTGATGTCCATCCCTGCTCAGCTGGCCTTTTTGCTGACCGGACCAATGTTCGACCTCAAACTGCTTCTCATGTATCAAAGTGTTTTTAAACGCAAAGCCATTGTTGTTCTGGCGTCGCTTATTCTTGCGGTGGTACTGGTGATTGTACTCGGGCTCGAAATGCTGAACGGGGTGCTCCAATGATATCACCGACTCAAGCGCTAAAGCGATGTATGCCTCCTTTCGTATTTACCACCTGGACCGGGTTTCTGATCTATCTATTGGCCAGCCAGCGCTATGTTGATTTCCTGCGACCTGAATTTGGACTGCTTTTGGCCGTGGCGAACTTAGTCGCCATGGGCTTCATGCTTGCCGCCCTGCTTCGTCTTGAAAAGACGGAGATGAACACGTCCGCTGTTTTGCGGGCACTGGTGCTGCTGGTCCCGGTTTTGTATTATATGGCCATGCCGGACACCATGCTGGGCAACCAGGCGTTTAAAAAGAGATTCATTGGAACCAATAACGGAGCCTTCAGTCGACAAACGCCGACCACGCTTTCCTCTCCAGGGACTGAAAACAATCCGGATGCTGCGTTATCGCTGGAAGAACATATGTTGTCGCTGGGAGTAGTCGAGGGCAGGCTGAAGGAAAAGCCTCAAGAGCGAACGATCCTTGAGATTATCCGCAGCCCCGGTCTTTTTAAAGAAAAACGGGTCATCGTCACCGGCATGATCCTGCGCGATGAGCAGCTCAAACCGCATTTCGGTGGCAGGGACACGATTGTGTATCGCTTCCTGGTCAACTGCTGCGCCGCGGACGCGTTACCCCTGGCGATTGCGCTGGATTCGGATCAGACGGATGCTTTTGCCGGGGACCAGTGGGTGCAGGCGGATGGAATTTTCGACCTTCAACAGATCAATGGCAAGCCCGTTCCAATGGTATTAAAGCCCCAAATCAAACAGGTTGAAGCTCCTCCGGTGCCTTACCTCTTACCTTTTTAAAAGCAGAAAAAGGGGGCAGATTTATTTTTTTGCAGAAGATTGTCACCCTGCGGCTTCGTCCTCAGGGTCCATGCCCTGCCCTGCTACACCCCGGCGTTTACTTCCTGCAACCAGACATATGAAAAAGCCTGTCATTCCGCGACGTGGAGGCTGTGTCACAATTCATTTTTGCCGTTTTAGGAGCCGTTTTTTCTAACCATGCGATCATTTAAAATTTAAAATAATCGCT
>JANQGV010000190.1 GCA_028282925.1 Thermodesulfobacteriota bacterium | reverse complement strand
AGCGATTATTTTAAATTTTAAATGATCGCATGGTTAGAAAAAACGGCTCCTAAAACGGCAAAAATGAATTGTGACACAGCCTCCACGTCGCGGAATGACGAACTTATACATTTTATTAGCGGTTCTTCACTATCTTAGGGAAATGACGCCTATTTCCCCTGGGACATCTTGTTGATATCAAAACCCGGTTTCAGGCGGGCCAGTTCTTTACTGATCCTGACGGCCTGATCGGGATCTACATAACCCCAGATTCTACCGGCCTTGCGCCCGGTCATCTTCAGGATAAGCTGGGCGGCGATATCAACATCCAGCTTGGACATAAGCGGCCCGGCCTGCTCGGGCGGGGTTTCCTCGAAAACCTTGGCGAGCTTTTTGACCTTTTCGTTCTCAACGGCCTTTTTCTGCTCGATCAGGGACGCTATGCGCTTCTCAAGCTGGGTGAGTTTTTCTATGCGGGCGTCGATCTGTTTTTTCAAGGTACCGATACGTTCTTCCTCTTTTTGGAGGGCGTCCTTTTTGACCCGCAGCTCGGCGTCGCGTTTCTGGAGGGCCAGAATAAGCTCGTAGCTCCAGGTGAAGTCTTCCTTGATGTCATATTCAGAGGCGTTGTCACTCAGGGTCTCGCCCCCGGCGCCGCTTGATGTGTCTTTGACCTGGGCCTCGACGGATGAGTTTAAAATATTGGGAATTTTGATGGGATTCTCACCATTAAAAAGGATCCCCACATAAAATACTTTAGCGAGTACGAGGAAAATCGCCACCAGCAGCAGCCTGGTTATAATGGCGCCGCTGCTCTTGAGCACGTGTTTTCCCTGTTGTGGTCTGCTGAGTTTTTTCACTGTAGCTGCCCCTTTATATTAAAGCGCTGTGTTGCAACCTCATCCATGAACTTTTGTTCCTTCTCTTTCAACTCCTTGCGATAGAGCAGGTACTGGCTCTCTTCAAGGTTCTCAAGCATCTTCTTTTCTTTGCGGGCGTTCATCAGTATCTCGCGTTTTTGGTCCAGGTCTTCCAGGCACTTCTTGACCCGCTCGGCCTGGTCGGTTATTTCATGCCGCAAACGGAGCATATACTTCTGGTACATATCCACGGCCGCCACCGACACCGTGTCCTGCTGCATCCGGCGCCACTCAACCAGGCAGTTCTTCCAGGCTTCGTAAAACTGCTCCAGTTTCTGCTTTTCGGCTTCCCACTTCTGTTTGCTCAGGGCAAACTGCTGCTGACAGGTGTCTTCAATCTGCCGCCGGTAATCAAGCACCGCTTTTAGTTTAAAAGTAAACATAAGGTGTCTTCAGTCCTGACGGTTATGCCTGCAGCAGGCCCTTCATGTTCTGGATACACTGTTCAAAGGGGATATGCTCCCCGATGTTCTGCCGCAGAAACCGGTTTACCCGATCGACCATGGCAATTGCATAATCGGTATCGGGGTTGCTGCCTTTTACATACGCCCCGATCTTGATCAGGTCTTCGGAACGTTTGTAAATATCAAGTATTTCTATTAACTTGCGTGCGGTTTCTAAATGTTCTCCATCAACGATATCTATCATGACGCGGCTGATGCTTTGCAGCACATCAACAGCCGGATAATGACTGCGCATTGCAAGGTCCCGCGACAAAACGATATGCCCGTCGATGATGGAGCGCACCGAGTCTGCCACGGGATCGTTCATGTCGTCGCCCTCCACCAGCACGGTATAGAGCCCCGTGATGCTTCCCTTGCCCGAGACGTTTCCGGCCCGCTCAAGCAATTGGGGCAGGATGGAGAATACCGAGGGGGTGTAGCCCTTGGTGGTTGGGGGTTCGCCGGTTGCAAGTCCCACCTCGCGCTGGGACATGGCCAGCCGGGTCACCGAGTCCATCAGCAGCAGTACGTCCTTGCCCTGGTCGCGGAAATACTCGGCAATGGCCGTGGCGATAAATGCACCGCGCAGGCGGATAAGCGGCGGCTGGTCCGAAGTGGCCGCAACGACAACCGAGCGCTTCAGACCTTCTTCGCCGAGATCCTTTTCGATAAACTCCCGCACTTCCCTGCCCCGCTCACCCACCAGTCCGATCACCGTAACATCGGCGTTGGTGTTGCGGGCAATCATACTGAGCAGCACGCTTTTGCCCACACCGGAACCGGCAAATATACCCATCCGCTGGCCTTTGCCGCAGGTAAGCAGCCCGTTCACCGAGCTGATGCCTACGTCCAGGGGCTCGGTGATAATGGCGCGGTGCAACGGATTGATGGGCTCGGCATACATGGGGTAGTCCGCCTCGCGCTGGATAGGCCCCTTGCCGTCCAGGGGTTTGCCCATACCGTCCAGCACGCGGCCCAGCATGTCGGGGCCCACGCTCACCGTGGGCCTGCTGCGCAGGGCCACTATTTTACTGCCCGGCCCGATGCCGTTCAGCGGCCCGATGGGCATGAGAAAGATGCGGTTTTTCTGAAATCCCACCACTTCGGCGCAAATGGGAATGGAGCTTCCCTGGGGATAGATATCGCACAGGCTCCCAACGGACGATCCGGGCCCATGACCTTCGATAACAATGCCCACAACACGGCTTACCTTGCCGTGTACCCGCATGGGATTGAAGCCGTCGATGGCCTGGTGTGCTTTATCTATTTTTTCTGAAATCTGAATTGCGGGTTCCGCCATATTCGCTCTTCTACTCTACAATACGACACGTTTTATCTATTCCGCTGTTGTGGAGCCGCCTTATTCGTCGCTTTCGGCCCGGGCACGGTTGATTTCATCCTCAACCTCTGCAAGCTGCTGCTCGATACGTGCATCGATCTCACCGAAGGCATACTCGATAACCGCCCCTCCCGGCTCGATACTCTCGTCGGGCTCGAATACAATCTGCTTAACACCGTCGACGTTTTTGAGAATATCAGGGCGCCGGGCAAGACACATTTCAAGATCTGCGGGGTTGACCCTGATTTTCAGTTTTTCGCGCTCAACAGCAAGGGTAATGGCCGACTGGAGCACCGAAACGATCAGTTCCCGGTTGGAGGTCACTTCCTGGTGAATGACTTTTCTGGCGATTTTCATAGCCAGGTCCAGGATAATCTCCTGATGATCGGCGTAAAATGCGTCCTTGATTTTGGCGAATTCAGCGGAAAGACCGGCCAGAAACTCTATTTTGCTCTTGAATTCCTGCTCGCCCTTGGCCATGCCCGAGGCAACACCTTCCGTGTGACCTTTTTGAAATGCGTCTTTTTCGATCTGCTGGGCCTGTTTGCGGGCCTTCTCGATCGTTTGCTTGGCTTTCTGCTGGGCCTGAACCCGCAGGCGTTCGGCGTCTATTTTTGCGGCATCTATCGTTGTTTTAACCATGTGCTGTTTCTGTTGTGCGCGTTCATTTTCATCAAGAATTTCTTCCTCGCCGGGAAACTGCTGCAGGTAAAAATTACGGACCAGTCCCTTTTGGTCGTCATCATCTTCAATTTTGATAATTTTAGACGAAAACATCTTCTTCCTTTCCTCCTCCGATAAAAATCTTGCCTTCATCCGCCAGTTTCATAGCCACTTTAACAATCTCATTCTGGGCCTTCTCAATATCGGCCAGCCGGGTCGGACCCAGATCCTCGATATCTTCACTGAGCATGACCGCCGCACGCTCGGACATGTTCTTAAAAATCTTTTCTTTGATCATATCGCTGGAGGTCTTCATGGCCCGGGCCAGGATATCGGAACTGATCTCCTTGAGAATTTCCTGGATACCCTTGTCGTCGATCTTGGCCATGTCTTCAAAAATAAACATGTTCTGCCGGATTTCCTCGGCCATTTCCGGATCGTTTTCTTCAATACGGGCCAGGATCTCGCTGCTTTTCTGGCGGTCCATGTTGTTGAGCATTTCAGAGATACTTTTAACCCCGCCGATTTTGCGGGTAGCTATCTGGGCGGTCTTGATTTCCGACTCAAGCACATGAGCAACATCGCGCAGCATCTCGGGCGATACGTTCTCAAGGTGAGCCAGCCGGTCGATCACCTCGAGCTGCAGCGTGTCCGGCAGGGCCGCCAGAACTTCGCTTGACTCCTCGGCCAGCAGTTGCGAAAGGATCAGGGCGATGGTCTGGGGGTGCTCGCTGCGGACAAACTCGGCCAGAACCCGCATGTCAAGGCTTCGGAAAATTTCAAGGTACGAGCTGTCTTCCTGCAGGGTGATACTTTCAAGCATACGCTCGGCGGTTTTCTCGCCGAATACGTTGGTGATGACGTTTTTAACATAGTCTTCCGATATGGTAACGATGGTACCCTCTTCATTGGAAACCATCTGGTAAAAGTCCTGCACAACATCCTCTATCTGCTTACTGGAAATATTAGCCATACCGGTCATGCTTTTGGAAATCTCACGCACATCGTCATGCTCCAGGAATTTCAATACTTCGGATGCGGCCTCTTCCCCCATGCTGTAGAGCACAATGGCGGCCTTGTCCACGCCCAAGAGGTCCTTTTCTTTTCCTTCTTCCTTCTTTTTTTCCTGTGGGGCCATCAGCCGGTACCCTTTACTCCTGAACGGTAACGATTAGTATGCTATGTCAACCAGTTTTTCAGATACTGGGCGAAAAGCCGGGGGTTCTTTTGGGCAAACCCGATCAGGTTTGTCTGTTTTTCACCCAGGCGCTCGAGGTCGCCCTCAAAAACACCGGCCGGCAGTTCCTCTCCTTCAACAGCCTCCCTGCCGCGGGCCGTTTCAGGGAGTTCTTCCGCAACGGGCCGGACTTCCGACAGTGACTTCGACAGTGCCCGAATCATGGGCTTCAGGGCGAAGATGAAGAAGATGGCCGCCAGAAGCGCCCAGATGACATACTTGATAATCAACTGCCAGTCCACGGTCTCAACAATTTTACCCAGGGCACCCTCTTCCACAGCCACCGCCTCATGAAACTGCACGTTGACCACTTCAACCGAATCGCCCCGGTCTTCGTCGAAGCCCACGGCCCGCTCCACCAGGGCTTCGTATTTTTTCATTTCCTCTTCGGTGCGGGGGATATACTTGCGCACCTCTTTACCGTCTTCACCTTTTTCCACCCCGTAGTTACCGTCTATCAGCACGGCGGCGTTCAGTCGTTTGAGGGAGCCGATCTGGTTGACGATACGCTTGGTGACCCGGCTGATTTCATAATTAATGGTTTCGTCGGACTTGTTGAAATCTGAGGTTTTTACGCCTCCGGCAGCGCCTCCCTGTGTTTCAGGGGAGTTTGACAGCACGCCGGGCACGCCTGATGCCACGGGACGCTTGCCCGATGATTTTTCCGATGAACGCTGTTCACTGCGAACGGCTGCTTTTTCCGGATCGTAGCTCTCTTCGGTTTGCTCGACCTGGGTAAAATCCATTTCAACCGAAACCCGGGCCGTGATTTTATCGGGTCCGACCACATTACCCAGCATGGATTCTATTTTCCGGGCCAGTTTCTTTTCCATGCCGGTCTGCAGTTCCTGCTGGGTCATAGACATATCGGCATACTTGAACTTGTCCTGACCGCCTGCAATCAGCTTGCCGTGGGAATCCACGATAATAACATTTTCAGGATCGAGCCCTTCTACACTGCTTGCCACCAGGTGGGTAATGCCCTGCATCTGGTTTTCGCGAAGCCCCCTGCCCGAATGCAGGGTCAACACAACCGATGCCCGCGGTTTCTCCTGGTCTTTGAGGAACAGGGTCTTCTCGGGGATAGTGAGATGCACACGGGCATGTTTCACCTCGGCGAACTGCTTTATGGTCCGGGCAAGCTCACCCTGCAGTGCCCTGCGGTAGTTCACCTTCTGGACGAATTCGGTAACACCGATGTTCTGCTGGTCGAAAATTTCATACCCCACACCACCGCTCTGGGGCAGGCCTTCGCTTGCCATCTCCATGCGGACTTCATAAACCGAATCGGCCGGAACCATGATCGAAGTTCCGTCGGCGCCTACTTTATACTCGATTTTTTTCTCCCTGAGTTTATTGACGATGGCGCCGGCATCTTCATTTGAAAGACCGGTATACAATGTTTTATAATCCGTCCTGTTCGCCCACACAATAAGGGCCAGCAGAGAACCGATAGTCAGCGTAACCGTAACGATCACAAGCATTTTCTGTTTTGCCTGCAACTGATTGAATGCCGTGCTGATTTGTTCCACCAGGTTTTTGAAATAATCCACTCTGTCTTTCCCCGTTTAATATGATCGTTTTCCGGTTACCGGTTCCGGAACGCTACAGGTTACATACTCGATTTCAGAATGTCCTGGTACGCTTCGATAATCCTGTTGCGCACCTGCATCATCATCTGGAACGAAACATTGGCCTTTTCCATGGCGATCATGGTGTCGTGTATGTTCTGTGACTTTCCGGCAGCCAGGTCCATAGATGCCTTATTTGATTCAAGCTTCAGCCGGTTCACTTCCTGCAGCGACTTGACCAGCATGTCCTGGAAATTACCGTCTTTTTTTTGCTGCTGTTGCTGCTGCGGCTGCAATTGCCTGACTGTTTCGGCCAGACCCTGTATTGTTGAATCTTTCATAGAGAGTACTCCTTCATATATATGTTACCTGCCGAAGCACATTACCGGCAGGGGGCGTATTACTTGCCGATTTCCAGGGCCTTCATGGCCATGCTTTTAGTTGCTTTAATGGCGTTTACATTGGCCTCATAAGCCCGCGATGCCGAAAGCATGTTGACCATCTCTTCCATTACATTGACGTTGGGATAATGCACATACCCGTTACCGTCGGCATTAGGGTGGTACGGATCATATACGGTACGAAAAGGCCGCTGGTCTTCGATAATCTCGGTCACCTGCACCTCGTTCACTTTGTCTTTCAGAATCTCCTGAAACGACCCGGCCGGTGTTGCGCTTACAATAACATCCTTGCGGCGGTACGGGCCCCCGTCGGCCGTTTCCGTGGAGTTGACGTTGGCCAGGTTGGAAGAGATTACATTCATGCGAATTCGTTGAGCACTCAAACCCGAAGCGCTTACATTGAATGCCGTAAAGAAATCCATCTTACTTTGCCTCCTTCATAACGCTGACAAGTCCCTTGAATTTTTTAGCGAGCAGTTGTGAAACGGTCGAATACATCAACTGGTTTTTCGACATTTTCACTACTTCCTTGTCCAGGTCCACGGTATTGCCGTCCGGCCGGTTGACATGGGTCACTTCGTAATCGATTGTCGGGCTGATCTTATTGAAATCAGCCGTTGCAGGCATGTGACTCGGGTCGGTGCGCTTCATTTTCAGAGCATTGTCCGGCGGCAGGGCCTTTTTAAGCTCGTCTTCAAAGTCCACATGCACCGACTTATAGTTGGGTGTTTCGGCATTGGCGATGTTGGACGTAACAACATCGTGGCGCTGGGCCCGCAGGTCCAGAACTTTTGAAAAAAGGGAAATGGATGAGCTGAATAAATTAAAGGACATAACACCTCCTGCCGCTAAGTTTAATACCACTGCGGCGGCTCTTAGACACCTTCTACCGCCAGGTTGCGCTCCTTATACTCCTTCAGTTTATTACGAAGGGTACGGATACTGATCCCCAACGACCTGGCCGCATGGGTCCGGTTGCCGTTAGTGACGTCAAGTGTTTTTGCTATGAGTTTTCTTTCCATCTCTTCGATGGTTGTTGTGGGAAAATCGGAAGATTCCGCAGCAACGTCGCCGCGGCTTTCTTCAAGAATTAAATCGGTCGTGCCGATTTCATCGGTCCGGCACAGCAGTACGGCCCGTTCGATGGTATTCTGCAGTTCGCGTACATTTCCCGGCCAGCGCATGGACTTGATCTCTTTCATTGCGTCGCTGCCGATACCTTTAATCTCTTTTCCGACCTTTTCAGCATGCAGCGCAGTGAAATGTTTGGCCAGCCGCTCCACATCCCCTTTTCTTTCCCGCAGGGGCGGTACCTTAATGGGAATAACGTTTAGACGGTAGTATAAATCTTCACGGAATTTATTTTCCTGTACGGCCTTTTTCAGGTCGATATTAGTGGTTGAAATAACCCGCACATCGATGGGTACCGGCTCTTTGCCGCCGATACGGTCGATTTCAAACTCCTGCAACACGCGCAGCAGTTTGGCCTGGAGGGTCATCGACATTTCACCTATTTCATCGAGCAGGATCGTACCGCCCTGGGCCAGCTCGAATTTACCGAATTTCCTGAACGTGGCTCCGGTAAACGACCCTTTTTCATGCCCGAACAGTTCACTTTCCAGCAGGTTGTCGGGAATAGCAGCACAGTTGACCGCCACAAATGCTTTATTGCTGCGCTGACTGTTATTGTGGATCAAATGGGCGATAAGTTCTTTGCCGGTACCGCTTTGGCCGTAAATAAGCACCGTTGAATTACTGGCGGCAACTCCACGGGCCATATCGATGAGCCTGAGCATTTCAGGGTCGCCGGTAACGATGGTCCGGCTTTCGGTTGCTTTCTTTCCTGAACCGTTGCCGTTTCCACCGCTGATTACAGCATCGCCGGTACGATTGTCGAACAGCATTTCAGCCTGTGCCAGCCCGTTTTTAACAATTTCGATAAGGTTTTCAAACGAGAACGGCTTCAGGAGATAATCGCAGGCGCCGTCTTTCATGGCCTCTACTGCGTTGTCGATGGTGCCGTAGGCGGTGATCATGACAACGGGTGTTTCCGGGCATATTTTTTTCACTTCGCGCAACAACCCCAACCCGTCAAGGCCCGGCATTTTTATATCGGTGATGACCATTGCATAGGTGTCGTTCTTCAGTTTCGTCACTGCTTCGCGACCGTCGGCACAACTGACGACCTTAAAGCCGACCCTGGACAAAGCCTCGTTGAGTGCAATGCGCATGCCTTCTTCGTCATCAACAATAAGTATCTTCTTCATAAAGCAATCCTCGTTAGTGTTCGTTAATCCCTTTTGATGTAATTGCTTACACTACACGCGGTAGTGATATTAAAAAGGTTGTGCCGCCCTGTCCTTCGCTACGGGCTTCAATGGTGCCGTTATGGCTCTCAATAATATTATGTACAATTGCCAGCCCAAGGCCGGTCCCCTTGTCCTTTGATGAAAAAAACGGATGAAAAATTTTCTGCAGAGACTCCTTGGGAATACCGATGCCGGTATCACGGAAAACGATTTCAACCCATTTCCCCTTGTGATCATCGTCGTCGCTGTAAGCCTGCACATCGATATTAATGATCCCCTTGTCGGGCATGGCCTGTATGGCGTTCAGGGTCAGGTTGAGAAACACCTGTTTCAGAAGATCCCGATCACCGGAAATAACATACTGACTGTTACTGCTGAAAAACAGCTCAATACAGTTTTTGGTAACGATGGGCCGTATAAACTCCACAAACTCCTCCAGCAGGCTGGTGAGGTTCAGCTCATGCAGCAGAGGCTTTTGGGGCCGGGTGAAGAGCAGAAGGTTCGAGATGGCGTTATCCAGGCTTTTAACCTCGGTAATAATACGCTCGGCCATCTTGTGCAGATCATCACGGTCTTCAAGCTCCCGCCGCATGATGGATGACAGCAGTTCAATGCTGCCCAGGGGATTACGCACCTCATGGGCGATCTTTATGGCCATCTCTCCCATGGCCTTCAGTCGGTTGTCGCGCTCCGACTGCATTTCCAGTTTTTTCAGGCGTGTCTGGTCCTGCACGATGTATAAACAGCCGATCGATTCGCGGTCGGCACCGTACACCGGTGACCGCATGGTTTTGAGATTTCGAATGTCGTCACGGGCTTTTGCATACTCGGCATCGCTTGCAAAAACAGATGCCGTCTCCCTCGAAGGCATTCCGAGTGATGCCAGCCATGAATCGAGACTGTCCTTGTCCATATCCGCAGGACACACACCGGTGATCTTTTCTACCGCACTGTTGCTCATGAGCGGTTGGCCCTGCAAGTCGGTAACCACAACACCGGTGGGAAGGCTTTCCAGGATGCTTGACAGAAAATTCTTAACACGCTCTTTCTCCAGCAGGTTTTTTTCAAGCTGCCTGTTTTTCTCTTCAACTTCCCGGTTGAGCTTTTTCACCTGGGCATGCAGCAGCTTATACGACTGTTCAAGTTCGCTGGCGGTACTGTTGAACGATGCTATGGCGCTGTTGAGAACCGCAACATCATCGGTGTTCTCCAGCGGGGTACCGTTATCATCAACGGCATACATGTTCTTTGCGCTTTCCACTGTGTTCCCCTTCCGTTGTTTTCTATTAGACGGCGATCATAGCTGCACCGGGTGTACTACATAAACTGCTGCAAATCGGATTGCATCTTTTGCTGCCAGTCGATCTCCTGTACTTTTGATTGTGCATACACACCCAGGTACGAATAAGGCATACGCTCGAAAACCTGTTCATACAGGTCCCTGGCCGACTCATAGTCCTTCAACTCCATAAGAGCATCACCCCAACGTGAGTATGCCCAGCCTGTTTGTTCTTCATCTTTTGAAATTTTAACGACCTTTTCAAAACGTACAATGGCGGCCCGGTAGTTCTGCTTGGCATATAAATACTCACCCATGAGCAGATGGGCCTGCTCGGCATACGCCGCCAGCTCATCCCGGTTGACATCTATGCTTTCCGAAAGGTCTATATACTCTTTGAGGGCTTTGACGCCGTTGTAATAGTAGCCGGCCTTACCGAACGACTCACCCAGCCTGAAAAGACTGAGCGCATAACGGTAGGTACGGGCCTTTGTACGCGTGGCCGAAGCGTACAGCTCCATGGCGGCTTTATAATTCTTCTCATAATAATACACATCTCCGAGCACATGCTCTGCTTTGCGTTTTATAGTCCGGGAAGGTTTCTGGTCGCCGTACAGAAGTATGCTGAGCCGTTCTTTGGCTTTTTCGCTGTCGCCGTTTTCAAGCTCGACCCTGCTGATACGTATAATTGCTTTTTGCCGGCACAACTCTTCATTGGATGTGTTCTGAATCAGCTTTTCGAAGATGCCTTCTGCAAAAGAGGTAAGTCCGATTTTATAGTACGCGTTCCCGACATTGTTGAAAAAGACACAGTCGTCGATTTTTTCCAGAAAGGGGTCTTCGTGCTGCTTGTACAGTTCAACGGCCTTGAAATACCTCTCCTTATCCGCCGCATTGTTTATCATTTTTACCAGTATGCGCTGGATGTTTTCAAAAGACCGTTTGTAATAGATGCCCTGTTCTTTCTGGTACATGGCACGCTTGAAAAACGTTACGGCCTCGGCATAGCTCCCCTTTTTGGCCAGGGTAAATCCCAGCTTGTAAAAAGCCTCAGTCAGGATGTCGCCGGTTTTACCGCTCTTGATAACCCACCGGTAGGTCCGCTCCGGCTCGCGGTAGGGGTTGAAATCCTTAAAGGCCACATAGCTGCTGTCAAGGCCGGCAATGTTGACGCCCAGATCGGCGGCCCGCATGGCCGCAATGACACTCTCGTCCGACCCTCTGAACATATCCATAAGATAGCCGTAGAGGTTCAGCGACTTCTGCATGTCTTCTTCCCACTGGTATGAATCTCCGATGAACAACAGCAACTGAGCCCGGTCGTCCTGCTCGGGATAGATATTGAACGATGTAAAAAACACGTTGCGGCTTTTCGCGAAACTGCCCTTGTAATAGTACGTCATGGCTATGTTGTTGAGCACTTCGCTTGACAGGGTTACAAGATCGGGCCAGCGTTTAAGGGCTTTTTCGTAGTAGTATTCGGCCCGGTCGAAATCCTTCATCTTGACATAACAGTCAGCTATCCTGAAAGCGGCCTTTTTGAGGCTTTTACTGGCTGTATAGGTATCCACAAACTTCTCAAACAGTTTCAGGGCCTCTTTGTATCGCTGCATTTGAAACAGGCACTCGGCTTTCCAGAAGCGGGCTTCAACGGCCAACGGGCTTTTGGGGAACCGTTTGATGACGAGGTCGTACTGGCTTTTGGCTTCTATGTAGAATTCACGCATGCGGTGGGCCTCGGCTATCAGGAATGCAGCCATAGGTGCCCGGTCGGAACGCGGAAAATTTGCAAGGGCCTTTTTAAACGAACGGATTGCCGTATCGTAATACTTCCGGTCGACATCTTTTGCCAAACCGAAATTGGATTCTGCCATGTCGTACAAGACGGCCTCTTTCAAAACAGAATCGGGATATTGCGTAATAAACTGCTCATAGGCATCCAGGGCCTTCATGAACTCCTTACGCTTAAACAGCTTCTGGGCCTTCAGATATGCCAGCTTCTGCTGAATGGGCACTTTTATATCACCTTTGAAAACCGATTGCTCTTCGAGTCGATCTTCAACCTGTGCCGTCTTTTTTTCAGGTGCAGCAACGGTTTGAGGGGCCGGTTTTTTTGAAACTGATTTTTCAGCAGGTGGAGTTTTCTTCGTGGCGGTGGCTTTTTCCTGCGCGGGTCCGGGCTTCTTTTTCGCCCGGGTATCCGGGGCAATGTCGATATACACCCGTGACGGATTCGGTAAAGCCCCGTACTTGATGCGCAGCCCGTTGTTTTTCAAACGGATGGTGCAGGTCATTCTTTTATTGCTGGCCTTTTTCCATGAAATATCTTTTACGTATCGGCTTTTGATGCTTTTGCGCTTACGGGCCTTTTCACCAATCTGAATAGGCACTTTCCAGTTCACGGTAACCGTTTCGGTTTCCGGTTTAAACTGAATCTTATGGGGTGTTTTTTTGTTCAGATCAAACACCAGACGGTCGGTTGTTTTGTTACGCGGTGCATAGCGGATGTTTTTCAGTACGTATCCCTTGCCCGGTTTTTTCTTTTCGGCCTTCTTCTTTGGGGCAATACCGTCGGCTTTCAGAACAATGTGTAATGATTTGGTTTTCAGTTCCGGGAATGAATAGCTGAACGTTGTTGAATCCTGACCGGTTTTCATTGAATAGTTTTTTGGAATTGCGGCAATGACCTTCTTTTTGCCGACCCTGGCCGGAACCGTTACTGAATACCGAACGTTACGAACAGGACGTGTCCACCCGCCGATCCAGTCGACTTTAATATCATAGGAACCCTTCTCCCGCTTCACGGCATCACGCATGACGAAACTGATCCTGGCCCGTCGTTTACCGTCTTTGGCGGGGCCGTATTCCCATATGAGACGTTTGCGCGGATACTTTTTAACGGTATAGGGTAAACGGCGTCCGTTGCCGTCGGTGATGTTGACCGAATCGATATCCTGCAGGCAGATAAACTTGCTGCCTACCAGGCTTCCCGGGTCGCCGTTGTGGATCGAAAAATCAAGCACAACCCGGATGTCGCTCCACACCGATGCATCATTTTCAAGCACCGTAAATTCGGCCGTAAAGGGGTCCAGCTTATCGGCTGCAGCCACGGCCTGGGCTGTAAAGGTTACTACGGCAATGATCAGGAGCAGACACTTTTTTATCATAGGTTTATGCAGGACTGAGATGCTCTTTTTAAACTTCTTTTTTCTCATATGCGCCGTTTTTCACGTCGTAAGCGTCATGAAATTGACACAATCCATAGTAGAGCGATTACCTGACCCCTTCAATATGTTGTAATTACCGGCATATCTGCATAGTCTGTTCAGCGTGTGATTTATTACCCACCATAATGAGCAAGGAACATGCCAATATCATAAGAGTGTGAACATGCAGATGAGGTATTTAAAAACGTAACACATGTGAGGTGAACAAACAGTTTACAACAAGCTAACGGCCGGTGATTGATCGGGTACAGTGAGTGATAAACAACAGGCGAACATTTTCTAAAGCGAATCTCTGGAGAGAAGGCGAACCCTGTGAAAAGTGCTTTAGCGATGCGTCAGGGCAAGTGAATCTTTGGTAGAGGATGACACGATATCAACAAAAAAAGTTGCAACGGTTTTTCCCTTTCGTGTTACATGAATCGGATAGGTCTTACCTTTTCTGGCAAGGGAGTATTTTACCATCAGGTCGCTGGCCGTATTGATCGTATACCCGCGGTCTTCGCCGTCGTTTCGCACCTGATTACCTACAAAGCCCTTGAAGTTGACTTTCAGGCTCGAAGTAACCTTGTGCCGGGTTACCAGCTCCAGCAGGATGAGGCTTGCGCCCCGGGGTATTTTCACATGCTCTTCGGGACTCAAAGCCAGTTTTGTATCATTGACCTGCATTATGAGGTATTTAATATCGGCCCTGGTTACCCGTTTTCTTCCGGATGACTTTTTGAACACCACGGGCACCGACCCGCATTTCATATTGTCTTTTTTGACAAGAATTTTTGTCGGCTTATGGATGGGCACTTGCTTGCGTATATCGTTATACGAACCCACCCCGACGATATTGGCGGTAATGCCCCGCTCGTAATTGGCCTCGATGTGTATAATCTGGATGGCATCGCCCTTTTCAATAACCAGGGGCTCGTCATTGTACACGACGACCGGCGGCCGATCGTTGACAGAGGCGATAAGATAGTTCATGTGCGGGTCGGGAAGCGCAATGCTGGGCTGGTGCGGTACGATGCCGAACTCCTCCATAAAGGCATTGATAATCATCGTCTGGTAGCGGACCCGCTGGGCCGGAGACTTAATGTTTTTTGAGGTTTCAATGCCGAAGGCCGGTATTTCATGCTGGGTAAGGGCAAAATAGGTTGCCGACAAACGCTGCTCCGCGTGTTTTGAGTTGGATGCGGCCGTGTTGTGATTATTGAAATGGAAGTGATGGCCTTTCTTTTTTATTGCGGGGTTTACCCTGCTGCAGACCCGCCGGGCCATTTCACCAAGTTGGAACACCTGGTCGCTCTTTTTTGAGGTAAACTCATCGCAGTCGGCAATGATGGATTGCCCGTAGCGCATGGGATTGCGCATATCGGAGATCCACGTTGTGGAGTAATAGCCTGAGCCGTCGTGGAGGTTCAGCAGAAAGTCGCTTTCATGTATAAGCTCTTTCAGTTTTTCGATGATTTTTGTGTCGCGGTCAGGGTTGCGACCGCCTGCAAACTTCCTGTTCATGTCACCGTTGACACCCCGGACGTTTTTTATAATGGACCAGAAATTGGCCCGGGGAACAACAATCAGGTTCCCCTTTTTCAGCGAGAGCTCCACATACATATCCGCCGCCAGATACCCGCCGGGCTCATTGCCCTGGATACCGCCGATAATCAGCAGGGTTTTCCCGGGCTCATCACCGTAGATGCGATAGATATGCAACTCATAGTCGGTATTCTGAAAAAAGACCTGGTGCTGCTGATAGGCAAAACACGGACTGACTGAACACACTACGACAAACAGAATACAGAAAAACAGATACTGCATAAATACCTTCATTGTTGTAAATCCCTGCGGTTATTCATAGGGGTTTTGCTGCAGCAGGCGTTCAACATAAAAACCTTTTTTAAGAACGATGTTGCCGTCCTCGGAATACGCAATAACATCGACGCGGTTGAACTTTGAACCGATGTCCGGCTGGTTGATCCGGCCCTTTACCTGCTTCAGGTAACTGATGGCATATTTGCTTCCCTTTTTATAGTCCTGGGGCATGCCGGAAAGCAGTTCTCCCGGGGGCCAGGACGAATAGATGTCGGGCTTGACGTCGTTGTTGCTGGCAACAATATGCAGATAGCCGCTGAGCTTCTTGCGCCCGTTCGACCGGTTGATCAGTTTAAACGACACCTCGAAGTCCAGTTCCAGATTAAGGCGCCGAACATCGAACTCATCGATATCAAGCAGGGAGCTCTTCGGTTTGATATCAGATCCGGGCACCTCGCCGGCACGGCTGTTTTGACCCGCGGTCATGGTGCCTTTGCCCGTTATATCGTCGTAATGAGTACGGCGGTAGATGATTGCGTCGGCCCATTGTTTATATTGTACCGCTTCCCGGTTCTGTTCTTTCAACTCGGCAAGGTCTTTTTCAAGGGTACCGATCATTTGTTCGGCGTCGGTGATCTGCTGGTACACATGCACATAGTTGGCTATTGATATGACGGTAAGGGCGATAATGCCGAAAAATCCGAAAATCAGCAGGAGCAGCGGCATGAGGCGGGTTTTAATGGAGTAGTTCCTGCCGCTCTTCTCCGACAAAATCATCAACCTGAATTCCTTGCTCATAACTGACAACCCTTTCGGTTACGTTAAATAGGTTCCCAGGATTCTGCAACAATTTTCCATCCGTCGTCTTCCTTTCGCAGCTTCAGCCTTTTCAGCCCGTAGTCGGTGTACGAATCGGACCGGTACTGCTGAACATAGGACACTTCGGCCCGACCGCCGGTTATGGCAACGCTGGGCCGCAGAACAGACACCTTGATCATGATATTGTTTCTATTGATATCGTCTTTATAGGACCGCCATTGCCGCCAGTCCATATTTTGCGAAAAAAAATCTTTAGAATAACACTGCATGTAGCCGGATATGTTTTTCTTCTCCCAGGCCGTAACCCAGTTGTTCAACATTCGCTTCAGATTACGCTCTTCAGAGGGGACCTGCGGCTGCCGGCCTTTCTTCGGCCTGGATGTTCCGGCCCAGTCCTCGCCGATTATTCTCAGGTCGGCGCTGTTGCGCTGCAAATACAGCTTTTTCAAACCGCTGCTGGAAAAGGTGTCCGATTCATAGTCCTGGTAAAAACTGATGATATAGGTATCGTCATGACGGAACACATTGATATCGCTCAGGTTCACATCGATAAATTTGTATGTTCTTGTGAGGCGCTGCTTATGGGATTTCCAGCGCGCAAAGCGCCCGCGTTTAAATAAGCTGCGGGAATAACAATCGACATAGCTGTCGAAATGCTTATTTTCCCAGGCCGCTTCCCAGGATGCCAGGAAGCCCAGCACTTCCTCCCGCACATCATCAGGACCGTCGGTCCCGTTCCTGGTGATGTTTTCCTCAATAATAATCGGGGTATCAAAGAGCGTTATGTACGTGCTTACCTCCAGGATATCCTCATTCACAAGAGCAATGCACCCCTTGGAATCGTAGGGAACCAGCGGCCGGTCCAGACCGTGCAGCCAGATACCGTTGCCGCCCTTTTCCTCAACGCGGTCGAGATAATTCGGAAAATCAAGCACAAATGCCATCACGCCGTATCGCGAGGGAAGCTGGTGGTCGTTATAAATCTTCTTGAAGTAGTACACGCCTTCAGGGGTTTTTTTATCACCGCTTTTCAGCTTATCTCCGTGGTTCTGCCCCGTGGAACAGGTGTACTCTTTAATCAGCTCGATACCGTTGCCGTTCCTCTGGTAGAGCATGAGTTTTTGCGACTCTTTTTCAACCAGAATGCAGTATGGGCTTTGAAGCGAAATGATTGATTGGGGCATACCGTCGCCGCTGCCGCCCTGGGCTCTTTTAGCGGCGAAAACCGACGGGGCCGGACCGGCACCTGCCGCCAGCAGCACTGCCAAAGCTCCGAAAATAATCAATAATCGGGTACGCATAAGACACATAATCCTTGAAACAAATTTATTTATATTTGATTTGCAGTTTTTTCATTTTTTCAACCAGGGTTGTCCTGTTCATATTGAGCAGTTTTGCAGCTTTGTTTTTGACCCCGCTGGTCTGCTTGAGGGCATGCAGGATCAGGTGTTTTTCGTAACTGGTGACCATGGTATTGAACGATGCCCCGTCTTCCGGCAGGGCCACGGGATGATCGGACTTTTGATCGCCCTCAATCAGCAGTTTCTCAGGGAGGTCCTCCATGGCAATCTCACCCGAACCGCGCAGGATCACCAGCCGCTCTATCATGTTTTGCAGTTCGCGCACGTTGCCGGGCCAGTTGTAGCGGAGAAAACATTCCAGCACCCCTTCGGAAATCCCGCTTATCTCTTTCCCCTTGTCCCGGTTGAACATATCGATAAAATAGGAAACCAGCAGCGGCAGGTCGTTCTTTCTCTCGCGTAGCGGCGGGACCGTGATCGGGATGACGTTAAGGCGGTAATACAGGTCCTCGCGGAAGCGGCCCTTTGCAACTTCCTTTTCCAGTTCCCGGTGGGTGGCCGCTATGACCCTGATATTGGCTTTAATGGGTTTGACGCCCCCTACCCGTTCAAACTCATGCTCCTGCAGCACCCGCAGTATTTTAACCTGCAGGTTCGGGCTCATGTCTCCGATCTCATCGAGAAAAATAGTGCCGTTGCTGGCCAGTTCAAACCGCCCGACGCGGGACTTGTGCGCCCCGGTAAACGCTCCTTTTTCGTGCCCGAACAGCTCGCTTTCCAGCAGCTCTTCGGGAATGGCGCCGCAATTGACCGGCACCAGCGGGTAACTGGAACGGTGACTGTTATAATGTATGGCGCGTGCGATAAGCTCTTTGCCGACACCGCTTTCGCCGTAGATAATGATTGTGCTGTCGGAATCGGCGACCTTTTCAATAAGACGGAACACCATCTCCATTTTATGACTTTTACCGATAATCGTATCAAACCGATAGGTCTTTTTCAGCTGCTCTTTCAGGACCACGTTTTCGCTTTTCAATGTCTTCTTCTCGATAACTTTCTTAATTTGAAGTCGTAATTCATCCAGGTTGACCGGCTTGGTTATATAATCCTCAGCCCCGAGCTTCATGGCCTGGACCGCAGTGTTGACGCAGGCATGGCCCGTAATCATCAGCACCATGATGCCGGGCTTCTCACGCTTTGTTTTGGCCAGCAGGCTGATGCCGTCCATTTTAGGCATTTTGATATCGGCTATCAGCACGTCCACATCGTTGTTCTGCAGGTGCTCGAGCGCCTCGTCACCGTCCTCTACACCAACGGTTTCATAACCGGCGCTGTTGAGATACTCGACAAGCAAATCCCGGTTTTGCCGGTCATCTTCAGCTATTAGTATTTTCTCTAAACTCATAGTTTACGTTTCAGGTACGGTATTGCTTGAAAAAACAAGAAATTCTGGAGTGTTTTTGTCAAAATATATCATTAGATTAACATATTTCAAGTGTAAAATTAATCATTTTTACACTGGTTACACATTATTCGGGCATTTCCCGGCTCCCGGCAGGCATACTACAGCTTTACCGGCCTGTTTCGGGGTGTCCTGAACAGGTTTACATGCCGATATCCTTTGATCTGAAACAAAGATAATCGCGGGGAGCTATACAAAAAATCATGCATTACGGGTGGAATTCCTGATCTGTTGCCTGCTCTGAACAACCCAGTGGCCGAGAGAGGCAATCTGATCGTGGAGCGATCTGACACGGGCGCTTGTAATGGTCATAAGTCTGCTTAAAATTTTCAAGCCCAGTACCGGATCGGACTTGATCAGTTCGGCAAAATCCATTTCACTGATCTCCAGTATTTTCGTTTCTTCAATGCATATCACTGAAACACTGGGAGGCAACCTGTTGAAAAACGACACTTCACCGAATGTATCGCCGTCGGATATGGTATCTATCACTTTTGTCTCCCCCTGGTCGATACTCTTTTCGATTTTAAGCTGACCCGAATAAATAACGCACAGCATCTCGGACAACTTCCCCTCCTGCACCACCACATCGTTTTTATCATACTCCTTCAGCACACTGAGTGAGATCACCTTCTCCACTTCTTTCTCACTAAAGCCGTCGAAAAAATGCAGGGCCATTGCATCGGAGGTCTGAACGGCCTTGTCGGCCGAATCCTTGCGCCGTCGTTCTTTTTTCTCGCGCAGGATAAAATGAAACAGCGGGCAAAAGTTGGTAAGACCGGTCACAAGACCGTAAATGCCCACGCTGATAACCGCAATCCGTCCCACAGGACCGATTGCATTGCCGCCCACAACCGTGAGCCCGATCAGCACACATCCCCCCATTATTCTTATGCCGCGATCCATATTCTGGGCCTTAAACATCTACACCTCCCTGACGTATCATCATTTAGAGTAGAGTTTTCACCGGTTGCTTCTATATAAAACCTTTATCATAAAAAAAGAAACAAAAAAAGGGGACTTTTTCAAGTCCCCTTTCAGGAAATACAAAAATAAAAGCTTCCGGTACTGATCCCGTGCTATTTAACCGTGATTTCGATGACGGTTGTATCGGCACCCTTGGCGATGTGGGATTTAATCTTAACGGTGGCTTTCTTGCTCATCTTGACTTCTTTCAGCACGTTGGCCACAAAGTCCTCATCCGCTTTCACCAGTGCATCTTTGTACTGTTTGGGAGCCTGTACCATATCCGCAACCTGTACGAACGGATCGGCGGCGGCGGTCAGTACGGCGGTTTTGCCGTTTGCGCTCACATCGTAAGCGATATATTTTTTCTTCATACAGTAGGCGATTACATCGGCACATTCCTTGGCGGTTTTAACGCGGCCGATTTCGAGATCAAGGCGTGCGTCTTTGGCCCACATCGGCGGGAAAACGCTCCACAGGTCGTTATAGATTTCCTGGGCCTTTGATTTAACGTTTGTGAAAAGCTGTGCCCATGCGGTCAGGTCTACAACGAAAAAGCCGATAAAGGTTGCCGGGGTCTGCTCTTCAACGCTTCTTTTCTGTTTTTTCAATACGTACAGAACCGGTTCCTGTTTGCCCATTTCCAGGTCGATGAACTTGTTCTCAACTTCGGGCAGGTGACGGTCGGGATCGGCGGCCCGGGTGCGAAGGATGATCTGGCAGGCACAGGCGGCACCGTCGCGGCAGCGGCCGGAGGGCAGCTCAACCAGGATATCTTCCTTCAGGCCGGCTTTCTTGGCTTCTTCGATAAGTGCCCAGATATATACATAGGTCAGATACACTTCCTGCCGGTAGTAATCGTGACGGCAGTAGGTATTGTCGGCAGGGCCGTAGCCGGGGTTGGCACACCACAGTACATGGCCGACATGCTCGCTCTGGGTATTTCTTTTGGTTACATACAGCGCGGGAACACCGGTGAAACAGTCCTGAACGATCTTGCCGAACGTGGGAAGATCCTTTACTTCCTTCAGGCCGAATTTTGCCATCGCGCCGTCAAAACCCATTTTTGCCAGTGCCGCCCAGACATTTCCGTAGTATTTGATGCCGTCGTCGTACCCCAGGGCAGGCTTGAAGGTTCTCCAGATGTAGTATACATGACCGAAAAGTGATTTCAGGGAATCTACCAGAAGACCTTTTACGTTGGTATTCAATGCTTGGGCATGTGCTTCAGTAAACTGTAATGCGGGATCTTTTGCTGCCATAAAACTAACCTCCTAATTAATTCGTGTACCTTTATGAATTATATTTATGTAACCCTTATGGAATAAAAATAGTTCATGACTTTAAGATGATAATAGTATAATTCATAGTGTAAATTGTCAAACAAAAACACTTTGCAAGTCCGATAAAAATACATTTTTCGGTATAAATGCACCCTGCACCGCTCCGGTGCGGCAGTGCATGGAAAGGCCCATTACATGATTTTATATGCAGGCGCATCGGGAAAGCTCGGCGGGGTTACCGTGCATGAACTTGTTCGGCGGGGAAAAGAAGTACGGTGTCTCGTCAGACCCGAGTCGGATATCTCGGGACTGCCCCTGGATCAGGTCGACATTGTCTACGGCGACGTGAGAGATACTGCGGCATTGAAAAAAGCCGTGCAGGGCATTGATACCGTCATAAGCAGTTTTGCAACCAACATTGCAAAAGACCATTCCGTTGCCACCCTGTGGGACGCCGATTACGGGGGCAATCTTGAGCTGATAAAGCTTGCCCGGCACCACAATGTGCGCAAATTCGTTTTTGTCAGCTACTGGGGACTGGTAAAATCAAGCATATTCGAACACGGCAAAATCAAGAAAATGGTTGAAGACCTGCTGACCGTCAGCGGCATTGATTATACGGTTTTCCGCGTCACGACCCTGGCCACCGATATGTCGCTGCTGCTGGGCACATCGCTTCAAAAACGGGGCTGGTCGCCCATGCTGATGAAACGGCACGAAAAAATACGCCCGATCCTTCTTGAAGATCTGGCATGGTGCATGGCCGATTCCCTGGACAACCCCAGGGCCTCGGATAAAATTATAGAAGTTGCCGGAACCGAGGAATATACCCTGCTTGAACTGCAGGATCTTTTCAGCGAGGCGGTGCACAAAAGGGTGCGCTTTCGGTTCATCCCCCCCCGGCTTGCAAACACGTTTGCCGGATGCCTTGATTTTGCCACTGCCGGACGTTACAACGCCAGGGGGCTGGTAGCTGCGTTCACCGGCGGCAGCACCTGCGACATCACTCAGATGCAGGACATATTCCCCATTACCCAGGGGAGTTTTGCCGAACATCTCAAAGACTATTTTGAGCACGGAAAAGTCATACCACAACCGCAAAAAGGACTATAAAACAATGGAAGGCTTGGAGTTCCTGGATACCAATAAACACAGTGACCGGCGCGGATGGGTGGCCTGGCCCATACCGGAAAAAATGCTGCAATCCGGAGAAATCCACAACATCCATGTTCCCCTGCTGAAACCCGGGGCGATTCGCGGCAACCACTATCATTCAAACACCACCGAATATGTGCTCGTTCAGTCAGAGCCCTGCTCCGCTCTTTTCAAAAACCGCACAACCGGGGAACAGCAGGAGTCGGCCCTCAACGGAGGGGGACCTTTCCTGATTAAAATCAGTCCCGACATTATCCACGCATTTAAAAACACCGGAAACAGCGACATTGTACTCATCTGTTTTGAAGAACGGCCACCCGGTTCACCCGAATCCGACTGCATTCGGCAGGTCATTCTGCCTTAATGCAACACGATCTTGACATCATGCTAAAAATCGAGTATTCTTAATAAGTTAAAGTCTCCGAGTTATATATCCTACAGAAATTAAACTATATCCACGGATATATAACCGAAAGGGTCAGGCTGGAAACGGCATGACCTCCCATGAGCGGAAAGGAGACCGGCGTAGAAAACTAACCCGGTTTCCTTGTATCAACCAGTGCCAGGAACCGGGTTTTTTTTATAACCAAAGCAGGCATTTTTTAATGAATAGATTAATAGATACTTATAACCGGCACATCAACTATTTGCGCATTTCCCTGACCGACCGCTGCAACCTGCGCTGCATCTATTGTATGCCCAAGGAAGGCATATCCTTGATAGGCCATGATGATATCCTGAGCTTTGAAGAGATTCTCAGGATTGCCCGTATTGCAGCCACAAAAGGCATATCTAAAATCCGGGTAACCGGGGGCGAACCGCTGGTGCGCAAAGGTGTGGTCGGTCTTATTGCTGAGCTGAACGCCCTGCCCGGCATTGACGACCTGAGCATAACGACCAACGGTATTTTACTGCAATCCTCGGCAGCCGCCCTGCGCAAAGCAGGACTTAAGCGAATTAATATCAGCCTCGACAGCCTCGACCCTGAAAAATACAAGAAAATCACCCGGGGAGGCAACCTCAACGCTGTGCTGGACGGTATTCGTGAAGCCCGAATCCAGGGCTTTGCACCCATAAAAATCAATGTGGTGACTATCCGGGGCGTGAATGACGATGAAATAATTCCCTTTGCCGAGCTCACCCTCGACCGGCCGGTTCATATCCGCTTTATTGAATTTATGCCGGTGGATATTAAAAGCGGCTGGAAGAAAACGCACTTCATTTCCAATGAAGAAATCCAGAACCGTATCAGGACAATCGGTGAACTGATGCAGGTTTCGTCAAATCGGCGCTCAGGACCGGCCCAGATGTATCAACTGAAAGGCGCCCAGGGAAAACTCGGGTTCATATCACCCCTGAGCAACCATTTTTGCGAATCATGCAATCGTTTGCGCCTGACCGCCGACGGCAAGCTGCGCACCTGCCTTTTCTCCGACAATGAATTCGCATTAAAAACCATGCTGCGGGCGGGATGCACCGATGCCGAGCTTGACGAGAGGATCACGACCGCCATTTTATCAAAGCCCATGAAGCATAAAATACTCGAACCTTCGCATAAAAAGTGTTTGCGCGGCATGTCGGCTATCGGAGGATAGCACCCGCCATGAGCGCTTTTCCCTTCCCTGCAGATACAACCATCATAACCGTTTCCGGTATGTTTCCCGGAATCGGCAAAACCCTGCTGTCTGAATACATCATTGCACAGTGCCCCGGCATCGCGGCCGTCAAGGTCACCACCGGCGATTACGGCACCTGTGTAACCGATGACGAATCGGTTATCATGACCGAGGGCAAAGATACCTGGCGTTACAAAGGAAGGGGTGCCGGGCACACGGTATGGGTCCGCTCTCATAAGAATGAACTGGAACGGGCTCTGGAGCAGGCACTGAAACTGCTCGCGGGCGAGACATGGATACTGATCGAAGGCAACAGCGTA
>JANQGV010000145.1 GCA_028282925.1 Thermodesulfobacteriota bacterium | reverse complement strand
AGCAAAGTATTAGTTTACAACAATGCCAAATGCACCGGATGCAGAAGCTGCGTAGTGGGCTGCTCTCTGTATCACGACGGGGAAGTGGGAAAAGTGCTCTCACGTGTGGCCGTTGTGAGAAATGAGCGCTACGGGGAATCGTTCGTTGTGGGGTGCGACGCCTGCACCGATGCGCCCTGCGTGGGGGTGTGCCCTACCGGGGCCTGCACCATGGACCTGGAAGCCGGCATTGCAAAAATCGACGCCACGAAATGTATCGGCTGTAAGGAATGTGCCATGGCATGCCCATTCGGCGCAATCAATGTCCATTACGCAACGGGCAAAGCCTTTAAATGCGATCTCTGCGAAGGAAGAGAAAACGGCCCCATCTGCGCCGACTGGTGCCCGAGCGGAGCAATAACCTATGTTAAACCTGAAATTGCTTTTAAAGCCCGCAGGCGGGAAAAACTCAACGAGCGGTTACAGGCAGTCAAAATGAAAGAGGAGGTATAAGCTATGTACGGATGGGCTGGAAAAAGACTACGCGTAAATCTTTCAACCGGTGAAATTCTAACCGAGCCGTTGTCCTATGAATACCGGCGCAAATGGATCGGCGGACGCGGCTTCAACTCCGATGTTATCTACAATGAAGTACCTCCGGGCCTCGACCCCTTTGACCCCGAGGCCCGGGTCTGTTTCGGTGTGGGGCCGGTAAGCGGTTCCGCCGCACCCTCCACGGGACGTGTCACCATCACCTGCAAAAGCCCTCTGACCGGCGGGTTCGGCGACTCGAACATGGGCGGCCACTGGGGCGCCGAGTTGAAGTATGCCGGATGGGACCAGATTATTATACAGGGCCGTGCGAAAAACCCCGTTTACCTCTGGATAGACGACGATAACGTCGAACTGCGCGACGCCTCCCACCTGTGGGGCAAATTCCCCCGCGAGGCGGACCAGATGATAAAGGAGGAACTGGGCGACGAAGACATCCATATTGTTCTGATCGGTCCGGCCGGAGAAAACATGGTGCGCTTTGCCTGCACGTTCAACGACGTGTGGCGCGCCGCCGGACGAACGGGCACCGGCGGGGTAATCGGTTCCAAGAACCTGAAAGGCATTGCCTGCCGCGGTTCCGGAACGGTAAAAGTGGCCGATCCCCGGGCCCTGCTTGAATGCTCCGACCGCCTGCGCCAGGCGTTCAAGGGTGACATCATGAAGGAAGGACTGTACGAACACGGCAGTCTTTGCCTCATCAATGTCGCCAACCGCGACGGCTGGTTCCCCTGGAAAAACTTCCAGGGCGGCGCCCACCCCAATGCCGACAACATGTCGGGCGAAACCCACTCCACGACCGTGCTCAAACACCGCGAGGGCTGCTATGCCTGCCCCATTTGCTGCGGACGATTCACAAAGATACACGACGGCAAATATGCCGGGGAGGAATTCGGCGGCCCTGAATACGAGCATGCCGTTCCCACCGGACCGCGGCTGGGTATTATCGACGATGCCAACGACATCTGGCACAACGCCCGCCTGACAAACGACTATGGTCTGGACGGCATTGAAACCGGCGGGGCGATCGGTGCGGCCATGGAATGGTATGAAAAGGGCCTGATCACGGCCAAAGATACCGGCGGCCTTGAGCTGACATGGGGCAACGAGGAGGTCGTTGATAAGCTGATTCAAATGATCGGGCGGCGCGAAGGGTTCGGCGATATTCTTGCCGATGGTGCCGACCGCGCCGCAGACAAACTGGGGCTTCCTGATGAAGCGCATTACTACAGCATTACCACCCGCGGCATGACTCTACCGGGCGATGACCCCCGCGGGCTCGGCTTCGGCTACGGCCTTTCTTTTGCCGTGGGCACCCGCGGCGGCTGCGACCACCTGCGCTCCCTGTGCTGCCTTGAGCTTTCGGGCGCCTTATACCCCGGGCTCAATACAAAGCTGCTGGGCGACGAGCGCGCGAACAGACCCGTAACCACCGTTGGAAAACCTTATATGGTCTATTACGAAGAAAACCAGAAAACCACTACCGACTGCCTCAATGTATGTTGTTTTACTACCCACTGGTCATACGCGGTAACCACGCCCGACCAGATTGAATACCTCAATGCAGTTACCGGCCTCGACTTTACCGAAGAGGAGTTCCAGGAAGTGGGCGAGCGTATCTTCAACCTGGAGCGCTCCTACTGGAACAGGCTCATGTCCGGCGCCCGTGAGGACACGGTTCCGGAACGTTTTCTTAAAGAGCCTATGCCCCAGGGTGTCGAGTACCAGACCAATGTCGGCGCCGTGTTCCCTCTCAACAATTTATTGAAAAAATATTACGAATACCGTGACTGGGACCCCGCAACGGGCTTTCCGAGCGAAAAGAAGCTGAATGTGCTTAAGCTTGACTACGTTGCCAAAGACCTCGCACCGCTTCGGAGCAAATACCTGTCGGAACCTGAAAAGAAGAAAAAGAAATATTATCATTGAGAGGAGAGCCCAAAACCATGGCTGTTATGACAAAAGCAGAAGCAAAAAAATTCCTGGAATTGGACGACCGTATGATTGATATACTCAATTTTCTGAAGGCCAAATCAATTCTGGACGAAGAAACACATCGCAAAATTCTTCTGGGCGGCTATTTCAGGCTGATCGAATATCTTGCAAAGAAAAACATGCTCAAAAAAAAGCAGGCTGATGATGCCCTGGAAAACGGATTTGATTCCCTGATAAAGGCACTGGCCTCATAGTGCCGCGGGCTGTTGCCCTAAAAAAAGCCCCCCGGTATATACCGGGGGGCTCACTGTTTAATCACCTATTTTTATTCTGACTCTCCGGCGCGGCCGGTGTTTCTTTGGTTCTGCGGCGGCGGCCCTTTTGGCTGCTCTTTCGCGCTTGGCCCGGTTGTTGTCTTTGGTCTGATGCCGGCAATAGGTACAGGCGTCATAGTCGTCTTTATTGTTGTAAAAATTGAGACCCCTTCTTACAACATACTTCCCGCAATCGCACTTGCACAGCCAGACGGCCCCGCGCTTCCTGCTTTTGCGCAAATAGCCCACAGCCGTTAAACTGCCTCTGCGCAGGCCGGTTATATCTTTGGCGCCCCGGGTAAGGGGAAATGTTTCGGGCGGCTCGTCATACATTTCTTCGGGAACTATTTTTCTGGAATCCGCATTGTCGCCTTTTTTGCCTTCCGCGCTACCTTTCCTTTTGGGCGGGGCGGTCCGTTTATCTCCGGAATTGTTCTTAATCACAGCTTGATCACTCCCTGAATATTCATGTGACGTGGTATCGCTCTGCTCTGGCCCCTCCAGCACTGTACTAGAATAGCTAAAAGAAGCACATATGTCACCTTTTTTGTTGGACACCCCTTCGCACACATAAAAAGTGGGTATTTTTACGTACTCGCGCATAAAAAAAGTGTACATTGAGAAATCTATCTGATATATCGTTTAATTATCTAGCCGTTTCTTTAACCCTGTAAAAAAAATAGAAAATAAGTGGCATTTTTTGCTTGACTTCGCCAGTCAATAGTAATAGTTATAATTATCAATAACAATATATGGTGTCTCCTAAACGTTAAACCACTAATTAAGGGGGTCTTTATGACAGGTCAAGAGTTGAATCAGTTTTTAGAATGCAACAAAAACATCGAATGGGTAGAAAATATTGACGAAGAGCAGTTCCTCTTCAGAAACACCGATCTTGCCTGGTATCAGAACGATCCGGAACGGGCAACCGCTGTAACATACTGGAAAATGAAAGAGATGTCTGCAGAAGACTTAATGCTGGAAATCAACAGGGGACTTATGGTTGAAGGCATCACCCGGATTACCGGCTATTTCACCAAAGTTCGGGGCTGGAACCCCGGTAAGCGGGGCGAATTGAAGGAACGCAGAAAGTTCAACGTATGATGTGATCAGTCCATTATCAAAAAAATTGACGTTTTTAACCTGTCATTACATACAGTAAGCAAAAAGAGCATGTTTTTATTTTAAATCATGCTCTTTTTTCATTCTTCAAAACTGCTCAATTTTGGAGCAATCTGCTCAACGGTGCCTAAATAAAGGGGCGTCAGGAGGTTTCAACATCTTTTTCAACAGGAATTACACAAAAGGTGTGGAAAGCGTAAACAGTGGAATATATAGTAGTTAAATGATGGGACACCACAAGATATGCACAGGATAACGACACCCTGCGAGCCCTATCCGGCTGCCCTGGTTTTATGCAGCCTGAAAACCTTGGCTTTGCCCTGGACATCCCGGCAGGAACGGTATGCAGGTTCCATATCGTGTTTAAAGGGTTCAACCTCAAGGTAGTGAGACAACAGAATTGCGTTAAGCCGCCACTCTTCCGCGTTTTCATTGCGCCAGCCCGGGAAAATATCTGTTCCTACATACCATTTCACCCCATGCCTGCGGCAGACGAACCAGTGGTCGCGCCCGATATTAATATATCCGTCGTTGCCGCCGCACTGCGGACAATCACCGAAATGGTTTTTTACGGGTAGTTGGACAACCTTTTTCATATACGCTCCCTGCATCCAAAAAAAACCGGGGAAATACAATATATAGTATTTAATACCTATTACCAATTCTATATATTGTGTATTTTCGGTAAAAAGATTGGTAACTTAAGCCTTTTTTTCAAGCCGGTACACTTTTTTTACATGCTTTGGTAAAAAAGGAAGCCCGAGCTATATCCAGCGCTTGTAGATAAAAAAATAGACGGGAACTGCTCCGGTAAACGCTGCTGCAAAATTCACTAGGCAATCCACAGGATCGAACATACGATAGGGGATATAATACTGCACGCATTCAACCGCAGCCCCGTACAGCCCGGCCAGGAGGGCACCCAGCAGAGCAGGCTGCAGGCTTCTGCGTTCACGCAGGTACAGCCCGAGAAAAAGGGACAGCAGGAAATAGGCGGTTGCATGGGCGGCAACGCCGGAATTTATGCCACCGCCGACACCGGGGATTATTGAAAAAAACATGATACCGGTCGACCCCAGCAGCACCGCCCCGGGATAGAGCCGATATTTTCCGGCACATACATTCCATTTTATTACCAGTTGCTGCAGCATAATACCCCGGAGTCCCCTCGCTTTTTTCACCTGTATTCAAAACATACTAAAGCAGCAGCATAAAATCGATATTTTTCTACGCCGCAACCGTAATAATCTTTTTGACTACCGGTACGTTTTTTTTATACACTGCATCTCAGGTGGCTGAGGCTGCACACATCCAGAAAAAACAGAGCAGGGGAACCCGGCATGACAAGACAATACGTAACGCTCATCTGTAGTTTGCTTTTGTTGTTGACCACCTCCTCCGCTGCTCCGGCGGAACAGGTAAAGCTGCATTATGCAGACGGAACCCTCCGCTCGGAATACACCCTCAATGCAGAACGAAAAATTGAAGGCACCAGCAAAAAATATTACCCGGACGGGACCATCCAGATTGAAGAGCAGTATGCCGACGGAAAGCTGGACGGACCCCGCAAAGAGTTTTTCCCCGACGGTACCCTCCGCAAAGAAGAACAGTTTACCCGGGGGAAACGCAACGGGGTCAGCAAAATGTATTTCAACAGCGGCACTCTCAAAGCCGAATTCACCTACGTAAACGGCTTGCAGCAGGGCATCGGCAAAGTATTTGCCGAAGACGGCACCTGCCTGGCGGAAGGGATTTATAAAAACGGTAAACGTGACGGAGAAACCAGGTTATACAGCCCCGACGGCAGCCTGCAGTATATCGAGATATATAAAGACGGGGTTCGGGTCGGCCGTAAGGACGCAGGCCAAGACACCGGCGACAGCAAAGCCGAACAAAAGCCCGCGGACAAGCCCACCGGTGATAATACAACCGCAGACAACGGCACCGAAACCGTTGATAATGCAACCTCAGATAACAGCACCGACTGACCGGCGCTTCACAGCGGCTACGCCCGCACATCCCATTCGTCACAAAGCGATTTCAAATTCCCAGTATTTTCGACAACTGCCGCTCTATGGCTTCCACAAGATCATTGGGCTGCACCGGCTTTGAAATATAATCGTCCATACCCCCGGCAAGGCAACGCTCGCGGTCGCCCTTCAGGGCATGGGCGGTCATGGCGATAACCGGAACATCATGCCTCAAAACCTGCGACTGTGGGTCGCGGATCTGCCGTGTGGTTTCAAAACCGTCCAGCACGGGCATCTGTATGTCCATCAACACCAGATCATACGGTACCGCTTCAAGGGCTTCCAGGGCTTCAAGGCCGTTACCCACAGCGTCGGCCCGGTAGCCGATTTTACTGAGCAGACGCAAACCCACCTTACGGTTGACGGTATTGTCATCAACCAGCAGAATCCGGATGTTCTTCTTTCTCTCCTCAACCAGGGTATGCCGGGTAACAAAAAGCGCCTGTTGTTTTTGACCCGCTGCTTTGGGTTTCCCCGAAACCGGCAGCAGGCAGTCATACAGTTGCGACTGTTTGACCGGTTTGGTCAGGTACGCAGAGAACCCCGCCTTTCTGAGGCGTCCGGCATCACCCCGCCGCCCGATGGATGTAAGCATTACCA
>JANQGV010000080.1 GCA_028282925.1 Thermodesulfobacteriota bacterium | reverse complement strand
TGCCGCGAGGGTATCCCGCCTGTTAAGGCGGGACAAGTTGCAGGGCGCCCTTTCTTTTCCCCCTTTTCTTTGGAGCGAGCAAAAAAAAGGGGTGGAAGACGCGTAGCGTCTTATAAAAACAATACAATTTGAGCCCTATGCTGAAAAGTTCTTCTTTCCGCATAACCACTTACTGTGGCATTGTGCTGGCATGCTTCCTGGCCCTTACAGCATGCAAGCCCGAACCGTCTGTGAAGGCAGGCCGTCAATCGCCCGCATCTTCTGCACCGCAAGCACCCTCTCCGTCCGACGGCAAAGGTACCGCCGTGGCCAACGGCCCCGCTGAAATCCCCTGCAGCACTCCCGGCACCTGGACCATCACCTACACCGCCGCCGATACCGGCATAGCCGTCGGGGGCGGAATCGTCTTTCAGATATCGCCCTTCTGGGGCTGGACACCACCCCAGAATCAAAGCCCGTCCAGTCCCGGGTTCGTGACCGCAACCTGTTCAAACCCGAAAACAAACATCAAATTGTCTACATCGCCCCCCAACCGGTATGCACATGTTATGGTGGAACAGGCACCGCTGTTTCCCGGAGACACCGTAACCTTCACATACGGCGACACCGGCAACAACGAAAACCCCGGCGCAGCCGCGCTTTCCGACCGTTACGCTGAAAAGGGCGAGCGCTTTTTCGTGAAAGTCGACGGCGACGGCGACGGCTTCTATACATTATTGACGCAACAGCCTGAAGTGACCGTACTGCCCGGCCCGCCTGCCGGACTGGTTGTTACAGCCCCGTCCCTGGTATCGCCGGGACAGCCGTTTCCCGTTACCATTGCCGCCGTCGATCGCATGGATAACTGGGTGGAGCAGTATACCGGCTCCTGCACCATCGCCTCCGATCCTGAAGGAGCGGTTTTCACTCCACGCCAATCAGACGAACCGGTCATACAATACACCTGCACCCTGCCCCGCGAAGGCGTATTCCGTTTTCATGCAGAAGATGAAACAAAAAAACTCCAGGGAATGTCAAACACGGTCACATGTGATGCAACCCCCTCACCCTACAGCCTTTACTGGGCCGACCTGCACGGACACTCCCGCCTCAGCGACGGCACCGGTACTGTCGACGACTACTACCGCTATGCCCGGTACGTCGCCGGGCTCAACGCTGCGGCCCTTACCGATCATGATGCCTGGGGATTTGAAATGCTTGATGAGCATGAGCATATCTGGAAACAAATTAAAGCCGTCACCAACCGGCATAACATACCAGGCACCTTTATTACCTTCATGGGATACGAATGGACCAACTGGACCTCCGGGCATAAACATGTTCTTTTTCGGGACGAACCGGCCCCGCTGTTCAGCTACCGCAACCCGGCAAGCGATACGCCCGACAAGCTCTGGCAACAGTTAAAGCCCTATACGGCCATGACCATCGCGCACCATGTAGGCGGCGGGCCCATTGCGGCCGACTGGACATACTACAACCCCGAAATGGAGCCGGTTGTCGAGGTGTGCTCCATTCACGGCAATTCGGAATACCTGGGCAGCGACCGCTGCATTTACAACCCCCAAAAAGGCTCCTTTGTACAGGATGCCCTTGCCCGGGGCTATCACCTCGGCATCATCGCGGGCGGCGATACCCACAACGGCCATCCCGGCAGGGGTGACAGACAGGCTGCCGTCAATGGTATCATGGCAATATACGCCCCGGAACTTACCCGCGCGTCACTCTGGGAGTCCATCAAAAAGCGCAGGGTATACGGCACCACCGGTGCCCGGATGATCATCAACTTCACCATTAACGGACATATGTTGGGCGAGGTTCTGCAGGCTTCAAAAAATCCGGCACGAAACATATTCATTCAGGTCACAGGCGACGGAGCCTTGGAAAAAGTACTGCTCATAAAAAACAACGTACCATTTAAGTCCTGGGACACCGGTGCACTCACCTTTACACAAACCATTCAGGACACCGGAACCCCTGCCCAAAAGGATTTCTACTACCTGCGGGTCATACAGGCCGACAATCACATCGGCTGGAGCAGCCCGGTATGGTTCGAGTAACCCCCCGCAAACCAATTGCGACAGACCTGAAAAAGTGGTAATATGCTTCCTTGAAAAAGGAGGGCAACAACCGATCAGGATACGACCGTGATTTACGAAAGCCGGGGAAACAGCATGAGCACCGAAAAAAGGATTACCCTGATTCTTGACATGGATAACGAGCGCGATCAGAAAATCAACAACGATAGCATGGCCTATGCAAAAAAAAATGCTATCACCGATGAATCGGAAGCACTGAAATCCTTCATGATGCACCTGCATTTCCTGGGTGCCGACATGAACAAACTTTCAAATAAAATAAAAGATTTGTGTTAGAGGAAAGCACTGCCGTTCGTGGAAATCCATAAACCGTTTCGAGGAGCCTCCCGTATGCGTATCGTCGACTTTGTTAATGCAACCAAAGAAAAAGTTATCGAAAAGCTTATTGAAATTGCCGGTCCGGATTCGTGCACCCGGGAGACCATTCCCATCAAGGTCGGCACCGCCGAAGTGGCCGCAATACGGGGGGGCGCCATTGAAAAGGCCTGCATGACGCACCTGGTCATGAACCGGGTACAGCCGCCGGAAGCACCCGCTCCGGTTGACTATATGGTTTTTCAACTGGAAATCTTCCCGCGCAACCCTTACTCCCCCATGGGACACTTCAATACTGAATGGTCCATAACCGGACCGGGCCCCTACCATATGAACCTTGATATATTCCCGGCGGTAACCGTTGAAGACGACTTCAACTACATGAAACAAAAAATGGACGTGGTTGCCGATACATACGGCGTCGATAAGAATGCCCTGCGCGAGGGCCTGGACGAACACTACAGCATGGACCATTTCGACAAGCCCCTGTCATCCAATGCCGGCTGCAAGCTGATGCACCTGCAGGACGACCAGCTTGACCTGTTTATCGACGCTTACCATGCCTTTTTCGACGGATACATCGACATCCTGACCAGACAGCAGGACACCCCTTATTCCGACGATGAAAACCGCCTTAAGCTGCAAAGAAACGGCAAATGGCTCGAGTATATAACGTTGAAAGATGTTGCCGTGAAAATGGGGTTGTCCGTCGGCATACCACCGGAGGTCATCATAAAGCTCAGCTTCCCGCCCAGCGCAACGTTTTAGCACGCCGACCGGCATACGCATGCAAGCAGGATATAAAACCTGTATGGCATATACCGGCAATATGCCTGTATGGTGGGTTCACGCCTGTACGGATAAATCTGTATATTTTTTTCTAAAAACTGCCTGCGATCGTCAAAAAACAATCAAAAAAATAACGTGAACTACTTTTTTTTTAGTTAAACGTAAAGCATGTTCATGCCGATTAATAAATACAAATCTCGACATACCTTTTATAAATAATATTTATCATTAGATATTAATTATTACCACAAAAAGTGTTAGGGAGATACCACATGCAATCAATAAAAAAAATTGATATTCGAAGCCTTATTATAGGAATCCTGCTTGCAGCACTTATTTTCGTTGTTGCCGGTGCTGCACCATCGAAAACCGCTGTTACCGGCTATGCCATCAACAGCTTTGAAGATGCCGATAACCTTGAAAAATGGGTCAACAGCCGGATTAAAGAGGGCTGGCAACCCCTCGGCGGCATTTCCATCTCCCACGTTCAATACTCTAACGGCAAATGGGGCCTGCATCAATCCCAGGCTATGGTTAAATAATTTCAACTTTTTACTTAATATTTATTAAAGAAAAACCGATACATATAATCAATTTACATACAAAACAATATAAAAAATAAGTATAAATACTTATTAATAAATAGGGGATTAAGAAGCACAACCTAACCAAAACCTGAGAGGTGCATATGAAACACACATTAGTAGTTACTCTGTTCCTGGTGGCCGGGTGCTTGATACTCTTTACCGCATCACCAGCCTCAGCCGCCGACGGTAAAGCGATTTTCCTTAACAAGTGCGGCTCCTGCCATAAAGGAGGCGGCGAAGCAGCGGCCTTTGCCCCCACGAAATATGCTTCAACCCAGTGGGAACGCTTTTTCGCCCGCAACAAGCATAAACGAAAAAAAGATATCAGTGGTGACTTTTCTGAAGCAGATCTGATCGCCGTAAAAAATTACCTTGTCAACCATGCAGCTGACTCTGATCAGCCCGAGGCGGTTGGACTTAGATAACTTCCAGAAAGGGGGATTTTCTTTATGAAATCACGTATAAAAACAATTATCTTTACAATACTGCTTGCAGTGGCATTTGCCGTTACCTCCGCACCGTCCGCTGCCGATGCAAAAAACGTCACCATATCCGAAAAAGACTGGCAGAATGTGCTCAACAAACTCAATGAGCTCACCCAGCAAAACAAAAAATTAAACACCCGCATTAAAAAACTCGAAAGCAAAAAAACCGTTTCCGGGTCCGTTGCTTCTGACGACATTGAAATCCTGAAGGAAGATGTTGAGGAGCTTTCCGAACTGATGGACGTGGTTGAAAAACGCTCGATCGTCGATAAAATCCAGTGGGGTGTCGAACTGCGCACCAGGGCCGACTGGTTCAACTTCCGCGAAAAAACCCAGCAACGCGGACTTTTCGGCCGCAAATATAACAGCCGCAATCACGATTCGGTGCAGGGCATCCTGAGCAATCGAAGT
>JANQGV010000316.1 GCA_028282925.1 Thermodesulfobacteriota bacterium | reverse complement strand
CCATTACAAGAGAGGACAATCTATAGTATCAGCCTTCTATCAGCAGATCTATCCTTTTGGGCAGAGGAGGATAGCTGCATTGTCTCTATGAGAGCAGAGAAATGCTGGGGCGTAGCCTCAGAAAGACAGACATGATAATATACATCAGCTGTAGGAATGAGGAAACGCTGCCCAGCTTAAAAAAAGATTCTCTAGACTGTTCCTCCCGCAGTATTAAGCTGCGACTAAAAATTCATAGTTTTGTTGGTTCTTTAATACATAGCGAATACGATTCAGCAGTTTGCGGGCAATCCTGATGATGGCTTTTGTTTTCTTCATTCGTAGCGCCAGAGTATGAAAAGCCATCATCAGAGCCGGATCTTTGCCCACCGCAACCCATGAAGCTTGTATCATCATAGCTCTGAGCAGCTTGTTCTGTCGCGGAGTGAGCCCACAGATAGTCTCAGAATCACCACTGGAAGCGGTGTCTGGGACCAGTCCTACAAAACTGCACAAATGGTCAAGATTTTTAAAACGGTTAATATCGCACAGCTCAGTTAACAAAGTCATAGCGGTTAAAGTGCTGATACCGGGAATGGTCTTCAAAAGACGCACATTTTCCCGGTAGGGCTCAGATCTGGAGAGGTCGCGAATGGCTTTGTTCAGCGAAGCAATAATGTGGCGTAGATGAGCAAGTTCCTCCAGATGCATTTTTAAGAGGATATCACCACTGGCTTGCAGCATAGGGATTTGTTCCAGCTCAGAGATGAAGCGGCGCGACCATCTGCCGGATTCCGGGATGGAGATACCATGCAAGAAAAGAATCGAAGTGATTTGATTCTTGCAGCGGGTTTGCTTGCGGACCATGCTTTGCCGTGTACGCACAAGGCCGCGGTCTTGCATTTGCGAGGGGGTAGGTACATAGATTGCCTGGAGTTCATGGCTGCGGAGGCGGTGAGCTAATTTGCGAGAATCAACAGTATCTTTTTTGCGTCGTTTTTCTTTGTTGCTGGTAGGTACATCGGCTGGATTGACAACCCAGCATTTTACCCCCTGTTGCTGAAGCTGGTCATGTATCCAGAATCCACAAAACCCGGCTTCGTAGACCGCCAGGTAGGTTGCGCCCGGGAAGGTGCGGTGCAGGTATTTAACAAGTTTTGAAACCTGGGGTGTCTGTGTGAAGGTTTTATGTTCGAGATGCTGTGAAAGAATGGTGATGGTCCAATGTTTTTTGTGCACGTCGATACCAATGTAAATGGTTTGACCGTTAAAATCCAGTTTGGTATGTTTGTCCATGGCAAGTCTCCTTTTTGTTGGTTTTGTTTGGGCAAAAAATAAATACCATAGAAATTGAGACTTGCCTTTTATTTTTTAGCATAAGGCCTCGGGTTTCGCACGCCTTGCATCTGAATTTTTTCCATGTGCCTTACGCAAGGGAAGTATGCAGATATGTTGCAAAGGTAATTATATTTTTAGATTTGAAGCGTGGGGGCTGATATGATTCCAATTGATTGTGGAATATGAGAAAGCTGATTCAGCACGCGCAGCCCTTCAGAATATCGCCCGTCATCTCGGCAATGCTGAGGCATGCGGTGAGGCCCGGCGATTCAATGCCGATGAGGTTGATGAACCCCTGAAGGCCGCGGTCTGCCTCGTGACGGATAATGAAGTCCCGAATCGGAATTCCGGGGGCCTGGAGCTTGGGGCGAATACCGGCGGTATCCGGCTGCAGGTCGTCTGGTTGCAAAAAGGGGAGGAATTTTTTTGCGCCCTCGTAAAACTCATGTACATGTGTTTCATCAACACTGTAGTCGATGTTGTCGGTATAAAACGCGTTCGGGCCGAGCTTTACGGTACCGTCCATTAATTTTGTAATATGGATACCCAGCCCCCGGAGGTCGGTGTACGGGGGAGGGTATATTAAACGGTTAACCAGCTTTGATTTTGAAGCCGACAGGCGAAAGTATTCGCCTTTGCAGGGGTGCAGCCGGTATTCGGCCGTGGCGGTGTCGATACCGGCATATCCGGCTATGGCATCGGCGGACAGTCCGGCACAGTTTATAAGCCAGCGGCAACGAAGATCACCCCGGCAGTTGTTTGGCCCATTGTAGTGCATGGTGTACGTTGAGTCGTTATGCGCAATGCCGGTAACGTCGTGTCGATATGCACAGACAACGCCTGCCTGTATCGCCTGCTGCTCAAGCCGCTCCATGAGCCGGTGAGAATCAATTATGCCGGTGGAGGGAGAGAGAATAGCAGCATGCGCACTGATATTGGGCTCAAGGCGCATTGTCTCCCGGCGGTCGAGCATTTCCAGATCGGTAACACCGTTTTTGAGACCTTTTTGCAAAAGTGATTCGAGAGTACGGGCCCCCTCTTCGGAGACGGCAACAATAAGTTTGCCGAGGCGCCGGTGCGGAACGTCCCATTTGGTGCAGAAATCATATAGAAGCTTTTTCCCCCGGACACACAATTCGGCTTTCAGGCTTCCTTCGGGGTAGTAAATGCCGGCGTGGATGACTTCGCTGTTCCTGCTGGAAGTTTCCTGTCCAAATTTATCATGCCTTTCAAGAAGAATAATTGATCTGTGAGGAAAGCGAGAGGCAATTTCACCCGCAACGGCAAGCCCGACTACACCCGCCCCGATTATCGCAATATCCGTCGAATCCATATCTACCGTGTATCTCCTGTTGTATCTTTTGTCGTGACCAGTTGCAGAAGCAGGACATTTCCTTCCTGAAAGGTCACCGTAGTGTTTTTCTGTAAAAAAACTTTTAATTCAGCAAGTGTCCGTCGGTCCATTGTATAGCTGTACTTCTGGACCGCAAGCCGTTTGAGCTCCGAAGGATTGAATAGTATATGGGTAATCCCGTCCCGGATCAACTGCTCCTTTGCACTGTCTGCACTGCCTGATTTCAACAGCTCGACCAACATATTGCGGTTAAAAGCACTGTTGCAGATGTAGGGTTTTTCCAGGTAGGCATGTATTGTTTCGCCCAGGAACAGTATTTTATCGGAAGAGGACAGGTTCTGATTGGCAAACTCGATAACACCATACACGTTTCCGGTCATTGCCGGCGGTATGCGCGGGTTTCGGTACAGGTCTTTGTATTCGTAGAACCAGTTATTGGAAAAAATCGACAGGTGTTTTTTTAGATAGTCGCTTTTCGAAACAGCCCCGAAAACAACCGGTATGGGATCGAAGATTATCCTGGTGTAGCTTAAAAAGAGAACGCTGTTAAGGGCGAGGCACAATCCGATGAAAAAAACGGTAACGGATCGTAAGTATACAAAACGTGACTGCCGAAACTGCTCAAAAACATATCCTCCAAGTATGGCGGTCATTCCGAAGAAGCTGATCATGAAGCGCGACAGACGAAACGACACCAGCCACAGGCAGAAAGTTAAAAAAACAAAAAGAATAAGAACAAAAGTTTTCGGGTGTCGTTTTTTTATAACCGCCAGCAGCGGCCAGATGACGAACGCAAAGGGTCCCACGGCATATCCGAAGTGTGACGCCGAACCGAGCATTTGGACGGGCACCACAAAGAAATCCTTCAGGGAGAGGGAGCCCGGATGCAGCGCATCCTGAAGATGCCGGGCGGCCATGGCGGCGCTATAGTCGCTGCCGCCGAAAAGGTTAAAAAAAGCCGGAAAAAAGGGGTTGCCAGTTGTCAGCCAGTTTTTTAGATACCAGGGAGAGACAACGAGGACCGCTATGCCGGTAAAAATGCACAGACTGGCTGCAATATGCTTTGCCGTGCTTCGCTCCCGTAGAAGCTGAAAAATAAGCACGATATTAAGAACGCCGAGCCCGAAAAAAAGAGCGGTGTACTTTGTCGACAGGGCCAAGCCCGTTAGGACGGCGGCGGCGACAAGCCAGCCGTGTTTTTTTTCGTCACGCCAGATGATGAGTGAGAAAAAACCCAGGCTGATGAAGAGGGCCAGTCCCATATCGGCCGCCGGGCGGAAGAAGGTGCAGGCTACCAGGGGCGTTGAAAGTAGAATAGTCGCAGCCAGCAGTGCCGCCATGTGATTAAAATACCGCTTTGAAAATCCGTAAACCGCCATGAGATATACAAGGGAAATGCCCCAGGTGATAAGGCTTGCAACTTCGAAACCGCCGACCAGGGCACCCAGGGTGAAGAGCATTTCAATGGTGAAGGGAAAGCCGGAATACACATTCTCAGGAAGATATCTGACAGCATGCATTTGTTTGAAAATATTCGGCAGGCCGTAATGGTAGAGCATGGTGTCGTAATCTATTGTCGGAGCAAGTGCGGCGATGCAGGAATAGGCGGCCAGAAAGAAGAGTACGGCATACAGGCCTTTTTCACACCAGGCATCAAATCCAGCCAGCGGTGCTTCCCTTTTGGCCGGGTGGCTTTTCCAGTGCTTCAATACAATGGGGAGGCAGGTACACGAGATGACTACAATAAGGATATAGGCGGCCTGTTTGTACAGCAATCCGGCCGAACCGATAGCAAGAACCAGTAATGAGATAATGCCGATTCCGAAAGCACAGCAGTATGCTGTTTCCTCAGCTTTTGAGGCACACTCAATCTTCAGCAGGCGATATGTCGCCAGGCCGGAACCATATATGCTTGCCGCTATAAGAATGAAATGGAAGATATCAATGCCGTAGTGCAGTGTTGACGAGAGGTAGGGAGTGCCCCGTAGAAAGAAATACAGAATTGCCGCACCCCACGCGGAAAACAACAGGAACAGAACGCCCGGTGAAAGCAGGAACCTTTTGTGCTCTTTTGGATCGGGAGAGTTTGATTGCATAACGTATTGTTTCTGTAACGGATTGGTGTGTTTTGCCGTCTGAATTTTAACCGGTTTATGGATGCATTTGTTTTCGTTTTTATAAAACAGAGAGGTCCTGTTGTCAAATAACGTGTGTGCCCGGGCGGCATTCATCCGGGTGTGCGGTCACCATCCATGCGGTCTCCCGCGCATTCATTGTCGGAAATGTTACGCTTTGCGCGTAGAGGCAAAATGAAACCGCCTGGTCTGCAGACCTTTGGTCCCGGTTGTGTGCTTGCTGCGCAGACCGGCATGCCGACAGTCTGTCAGTATATTTTTATATCTTTCCAGCGATACAGCATTACCAGCGGTATGCCGTTTATGCCCTGGCTGTAGACGGGGATGCTGTGGCGATACACGCTCCAGTAAAATCTGTTGAAGGATCCGAAGCGTGACAAAAGCAGGAGATAGTGAGGCTGTATGCCGTTGAATGAAAAGTGGACACCCTTTTTGCCGCCGGTAACGGCAATATCGGTAGCCACAAACCTCAGATCTTTCCTAAGGCTGCCTTTTTCCTGTAGAAATTCAAAATAGTTCCGGGGCATCGGCCATATGCTGATTACGGCGTCCGGTGGCAGGGAGTTGAGCGCATTAATTGCGGGTTTGTTGATTGCATCAAACCAGTAGGTTACTTCCATGCCCCGCCGGTAAGCCCCCTGAATGCCCCCTATGATTTTATTATAGTATGACAGCTCATACGGGTGGATTTTAAGGACCTGCGTTAAGGGGTACAGAATGCACAGGAGGCATAAGCAGGTATTGAAAAACCCACGCCCTCTCGAAGAAAGATATCTGTTGACGGCTGTACAGCACTGATGAAATCCCAGACCGCAAAAATAGGCCATAAAAGGGAATATGTAGATAAACTGTCTGACACCGTCGTGAATGGGGGTGCCCGGCAGCATTGTTATCAGCAGCATGAAAGGAATTGGGAGGAAAAAAAGCGTGGCGCGGACGCGGTCATGTCGCCTGGAGAAAAGGGTGTAAAGGCCGGCGATAAAAAGGAAAAGGGTTGTAACAGGTGTAGTTAAAGCCGCCATTACCGGAGCGTAGTGCCAGGGAGGGGAAAATGAATATGTTTTGCCCCAAAAATAGGTTGCGATCGGTACGGTTGTTTCCCGTGAAAGGCTTGCCTGAATAAAGCCAATAATTTTTGGGACGGGATCGTACCACCACCCGGGGTTGAACATCCATGCCACCAGGGGGGCAATGACCAGGCCCAGGCCCAGGGTGCGAATGGCGGGTTTATCACGAAAAAGCAATGCCCACACTATAAGCGGTATGGGAACGAGAATCGCGGTAAATTTGATTGCCAGGGCACATCCCATGAATACGGCGCACAGAAAAGACCACGACAGGCTTTGCCGGCCGTTCCAGAAGGCTATATACGACAAAAACCAGAATGTCATAAGGGGCGTTTCCGTGACGCCGAAATGGGCATGCCCGAAAAAGCGCGGCAGCAACAGCAGGCAGGCTCCGGCACAGATGCCGGACAGGATACCGTATCTGCGGGACAGGAACATATAAAGGCCCGTGATCAGGATAGAGGCCAGAAGCATCGGCGCAAGGCGATATGCGCAAAAATTACCCAGGAGGTCCCGGAAGACAAAAAGCGTTGCGGCGGAAAAGATTTTATAGAGGGGAGGGTGGCAATTGTGCTCAATGTCCCATAGCCAGTATGTGTCTATCACGTTTTGGGACAGGACATGGTCTGCGGAGTCCTGGGGCAAAGCGTTCAGGAGTGCGGTAAACCATTCAATAATGAGCTCTGATGAGAGGAAATAGAAGACCTCGTCGAACGTCCAGCCGATATCGTCGGCAGTCAGCACAAGCGCCAGGAAGCTGAACATGCAGACCAGCATGCCGATAATCACTCTCAATGTCGAATTTGAGGCGCTTGTGTTCATGTGTGTGCCACTTGGTTTATAAACGGTGACTGGTACCCCGGATATGATGCTGTTTCCTCCAAGGAGGAAGCAGATACGGGCCGGTGATGTAAAGCTGGCGGCCAAAAACAGTGCACGTTTTTGGTTTCGGGCTGCAGGTGTCCATGAGATAGTGTTTGCGAACGTCGTCTCACGTCCTTTACTGTATGAGAAACACCCGGGCGTGTCAACGGCAAACTGAGAGGGCCGTTTCCCCGGTAATTCCCTTTGGGTGCGAAAACCCGGTTGGAGCGGTTAGCCAGTTTTTTCTTGACCGACAATAACGACTGTGGTACTAAACCTTCTGAAACATGAAAGGTAACCGTGGCGTATATACTATGATTGCTGGTATGGGTACATAGATGAACAAATCCGGCCTTCTCCTTTACGGGGGGAAGGCTTTTTTATGGGGTTGATATGTCTGAAAAAACGCTTATTCTGGACAAGCAGGACATTGACAGGACCTTAAACCGTATCGCACATGAAATCTGGGAGCGGAACAGGGGGGCTGAGGATTTTGTCATTATCGGCATTCGCAGGCATGGAGTTACCATTGCCCAGCGCCTTTCCCAAAAGCTGCAGGAATTTGCGGGAGTGACAATCCCGGTGGGGGCCCTCGATATTAATCTGTACCGGGATGATCTTTCCGAAATAGCCTCACAGCCGATCCTGAAAAAAACCGAAATTCCCTTTTCCGTTCAGGATACCCATATTATTTTATGTGATGATGTTCTGTACACCGGGCGAACGGTCCGGGCCGCACTGGACAGTCTTATCGATATGGGCCGCCCCCGGGCAATCCGGCTGGCCGTACTGCTGGACCGGGGAAACCGGGAACTGCCGATACAGCCGAACTATGTCGGAAAGAACGTCAATGTAGCCCGCGATGAGCTGATTGAGGTTCTGCTGGCGGAGGATGATGGTATAGACCAGGTTGTCATCACGAAGGGAGCGCGCAATGGTAATGCTCGGTAAGGACCTGCTTGGGATTCATGATCTTACTCCCGACCAGATTTCACTTGTTCTCGATACCGCCCTTTCAATGAAGGAGGTGTCGGCCCGGGAAATCAAAAAAGTTCCGACCCTGCGCGGTAAAACCGTTATCAACCTGTTCTATGAACCGAGCACCCGTACCAGGACGTCATTTGAGCTTGCCGGGAAACGGTTAAGCGCAGACGTGATTAATATATCGGCCGGCAGCAGCAGCGTTGTCAAGGGAGAGACCCTGGAGGATACCGGTCGCAATTTACAGGCCATGAACCCTGATCTGATTGTTCTGCGTCACGCAAGCGCCGGTGCGCCCCAGTTGCTGGCAAAGATGCTGCCCTCGTCCATCATCAATGCCGGCGACGGTGCCCATGAGCACCCGACCCAGGCTTTGCTGGATGCTTTCACCATTCGGGAAAGAAAACAGACGCTTCAAGGGCTTACGGTCGTTATCGCGGGCGATATAACCCACAGCAGGGTTGCGCGGTCGAACATCGATCTCCTGCTGAAAATGGGGGCAACGGTGCGGGTGTGCGGGCCGCGGACCATGGTACCGCTTTATATTGAAAAAATGGGTGTAACGTTTGTGCCCAGGCTCGAAGAGGCCATAGAGGGCGCCGATGTCATCATGATGCTGCGGATACAGATGGAGCGGCAGCGCGGCAGCCTGTTCCCCTCCATTCGGGAGTATTCCCGGTTTTTCGGCCTCAACCGTGAAAAGTTGAAACATGCCCGGGACGATGTGCTTATTATGCACCCGGGACCGGTGAACCGGGGCGTTGAAATATCTCCTGAGCTTCTGGACAGTCCGTATACCATTATTCTCGACCAGGTAACCAACGGTGTGGCTATCAGGATGGCTCTCATGTATCTTTTAATCGGCAAATAGACAGGTAGTTCATATGGCCTTATTAATACGAAACGGACGCGTGATAGACCCGGCCTCATCGACGGATGAGGTTCTTGACCTGCTTGTTGACGACGGTACGATCCGGGAAATCGGCAAGGATATTGTCGCCGGTGAAGGAGCGGTAGCCGACGAAATTGATGCCTCCGGACTGGTTGTGGCCCCCGGTTTGATCGATATTCACACACACCTTCGTGAGCCGGGAGAAGAGTATAAAGAAACCATCCAGACCGGTTCCCTGGCGGCCGCGGCCGGCGGTTTTACCAGCATTGCCTGTATGGCCAACACCAAACCGGTGAACGACAACGCGGCGGTTACAAAGTTTATAGTCGAAACGGCTGCACGCGAAGCCTGTGTTAATGTTTTGCCGGTAGCCGCAATCACAAAGGGGCTCAAGGGTGAGCATCTTGCGGAAATCGGGGAGCTTAAGGAAACGGGGGCGGTTGCCTTATCCGATGACGGTAAAACCATAGCCAGTGCGCAGGTGATGCGCCTCGGCCTTGAATACGCCAAAACCTTTTCCATGCCGGTTATGTGTCACTGCCAGGATGAGGAGCTTTCGGCCGGCGGGGTGATGAATGAAGGTATTCCTTCGACCTATCTCGGCATGCGGGGTATCCCCCCTCTGTCCGAAGAGATAATCGTGGCCCGGGATATCGCCATTTCCGAGTGGGTCGGTCATCCTGTTCATATCGCCCACGTCAGCACCGCCGGGTCGGTCCGTATACTGCGGGAAGCAAAAGCACGCGGGGTGCGGGTTACTGCGGAAACCGCACCGCACTACTTTACGCTGACCGATGAAGCGGTCGCCGGCTTCAGCACGTCCACCAAGATGTATCCTCCGCTTCGCTCCCGGGAAGATGTTGAGGCAATAAAGGAGGGACTGCGTGACGGCACTCTTGATGTAATCGCAAGCGACCATGCGCCGCATTCCACCCTTGAGAAAGAGGTAGAGTTCGATAAAGCGGCATTCGGCATAATCGGACTTGAAACGTCCCTGGCTCTTTCCCTGGAGCTTGTGCGTGATTCCGTTTTGACCCTGTCGCAGCTTTTGGGAAAAATGACGATACAACCGGCCCGGGTGCTTGGCCTGGATAAGGGGAGTCTCCGCGCCGGCGCCGATGCAGATATAACCATTATCGACCCCGAGTTCGAGTATACCGTAGAAGCGCACTCCCTGCAGTCGAAGAGCAAAAATACACCGTTCCTGGGCCGGCAGTTGAAGGGCAGGGCGGTGTATACCATTGTCGGCGGCAAGGCGGCTTTTTCCCTGAACCCCTGATGCGTCATTGTTTTGATTCAGACCGGGCTTTTCACAGATATATTCCAAACCAGTTTTTTGCTTAGTTGAGCCTTCGATACCCATAGAATACTACAGGAGATGTGTTTATGCCGAAAATTCTGGTAGCAGATGACGAACAGGGAATTCGTGAAATGCTGGAGATATACCTGCAGCGTGAGAGCTTCGAGGTTACCTGCGCGCCGGACGGGGAAGCGGCTCTGTCGCTGTGCCGGAAGACTCCTTTTGATGTTGTTATCGCCGATATTAAAATGCCCAGGATGGACGGCATTTCCCTGCTGCATGCGGTGCGTGAGTTCTCTCCCGATACCATTTTTATTATGATTACCGCCTTCGGCTCGTTTGAGACAGCGAAGGAGTCGATGCATGAAAACGCCTATGATTACATTACGAAACCGTTCAACGTCGAGGACATCAAGGCGAAAATAGATGCAGCTTTAAAGCAGCGCCAGGAAGCCGCCGTTCCGCTCACCGACGGTTCCTCTGAAGAAATGGAGAACAGGGGAGAGACCTGCTATGACATGATCGGCCAGAGCAAGGAGATGAAAAAAATTTTCGATCTTATTCAGCGGGCCGCATCATCCAAGAGCACCGTGTTGATTACCGGAGAAAGCGGGACGGGAAAAGAGCTTGTTGCCCGGGCAATACATTATCACAGCAACCGGGTTGACAACCCGTTTGTTGTGATAAATTGCGGGGGGATACCGGACACCCTGCTGGAAAGTGAACTGTTCGGCTATAAAAAGGGTGCTTTTACCGGTGCCATGAAAGACAAAAAAGGTTTTCTGGAAGTGGCACAGTGGGGCACGCTGTTCCTGGATGAGGTGGGAGAATTGCCCCTGTCACTACAGGTCAAGCTATTGCGGGCAGTGCAGGATAAGTCGTTTACACCCGTAGGCGGAACGGATGAGGTGCAGGTTGATGTGCGTATCATATCGGCAACAAATAAAGACCTGGAGGAAAAGGTTGTTGACGGAACGTTTCGGGAGGATTTGTACTACCGGCTTAATGTCATCCATGTGGCCATTCCGCCTCTGCGTGAACGCAAAGAAGACATTCCGCTGCTGGCCGACTTTTTTCTGAAGAAGTACACCCAGGAAATGCAAAAAGATATTACCTCGATTTCCTCATATGCCCTTGATTTCCTCATGAATTACGCGTTTCCGGGAAATGTGCGTGAACTGGAAAACATTATTGAGCGCGGAGTGGCCCTGGCAAAAACAAGTATCATGCTGCCTGAAAGTATCGGCCTGGCCCAGCGCAAGACGGCCGGCGACCAGGAGGCGCCCTCAAACGGGGTCTGCGAAATAAGAGTTCCGGAAGAGGGGGTAGCGCTTGACAATCTTGTGGCTGCATACGAAAAATCATATATTGAAGAGGCGCTCAGCCGGGCCGGAGGATCCATTACCGGTGCCGCAAAATTGCTCAACATTACTTTCAGGTCAATGCGTTATCGTCTGCAGAAGCTTGAGATTGACGAAAAACAGTTTAAAAAATAACCCGTTTTTTCATATGGGGTGCGGAGAGACTTTTGTTGAATAACGACCATCCGGTATATAATGAAGCCGACGAACTGAAGAGACGCCTGCAGTGGGTTATGTTTTTCAGGGTCATTGTTGCGTCTTTTTTTATCGGCATAGCCGCTATTACACAGCTTTTGACAAGCGACTCTTACGTTACCAAAAAGCTGGTCTATATCTATATCCTTACCGGAGGTGTTTATTTGTGCACTTTCATTTATGTGTTTTGCCTTCCATTCATTAAAAGTCTGAAGCGGTTTGCTTTCATTCAAATATTTATGGACCTCCTGCTGGTTACTTTCCTGGTCTATGTTACCGGAGGTATCAGCAGCATTTTTTCTTTTATGTACAGCATATCGATCATAGCCGCCAGCATACTGCTTTACATTTTCGGCGGGATTCTGACCGCCACATTTTCCAGCCTTTTCTATACGCTTCTGGTCGTGTTTCAAGACAGCGGACTGGTGGCCCCGATGGAAAAATCTTCGATAGTGGTCAGCGGCTACGCCGGTTCTCCGTTGTACTTTCCCATTATCGTCAATATTTCAGCGTTTTACCTGGTGGCTTTTTTGAGCAGTTTTATCGCGCAGCAGGCCAAGAAATCCAAAATGCAACTCCAGGAAAAGCAAATCGACATAGAAAACCTGGAGGTGCTCAACGAAAATATCATTCAAAGTATCAACAGCGGTTTGATGACCCTGGATATGACGGGAAAAATTATTACCTTCAACAAGGCCGCCGAAGAAATAACCGGGCTGTTACACTACCAGGTGTATCTGAAATCCATTGAGGAAGTTTTCCCCGGTGTGAACGCTGTTCTGTCAATCTATGAAACCCGGGACGGCAGCAAACTGCAGAATCCCCGCTTTGAAAAGGTTTTTGTGCGCCAGGACGGCAAGTCGTTAAGCCTTGGATTCGCCCTGTCGATATTGCGGGATAAATTCGACAAGGAGCTCGGCATGATTTTGAGCTTTCAGGACCTGACCCGGATCAAGGAGATGCAGGAGTATATCCAGCGGATGGACAGGCTGGCTGCCGTGGGGCGCCTGGCGGCCGGCATCGCCCATGAAATACGCAACCCCCTGGCGTCCATCAGCGGCTCTATCCAGGTGCTTCGTAAGGATCTCGACCTGCAGGAAGAAAACAGGCGTCTTATGGATATTATCGTTCGAGAAAGCAACAACCTGAGCCATCTTATCTCCGATTTCGCCCAGTTTGTGAAACCCGTGAAACATGAAAAGGAGATGGTGGTTTTAAAGGATCTGGTCGATGACGTTTTGGCTATGTTTCAGAACAGCCCTGAGGCCAAGGCGATAGCTTCCATTCGGCAGACTATCGATACTACCACCACCGTATGGACAAGCCCCCAGCTGATTACACAGGTTTTGTGGAACCTGATCATCAACGCCGCCCATGCCGTCGACAGCGGCAGGGGAACAATTGTTATTTCCGCCCGGGAAATGGAAAGCGGCTTTCAGCCACCTATGGATCTGCAGCGTTTTAAAGACGCGGCTGACGGCGGTGCCGGGTGGCTTGAGTTGAAGGTTGAAGATAACGGCAAAGGTATCCCTGAAACGGATATCGACAAGATATTTGACCCTTTCTTTACCACCAAAGACAGCGGAACCGGCCTGGGCCTGTCTATTGTGCATAAAATTATCCAGGAACTCGGCGGCACTATAGCAGCGTCAGCAAGGCCTGATCAAGGAACAGTCTTCTGTATGTACCTTCCTCTTAGCAATAGAGCCTGACACCCCTTTTTTTACCCCCATTCTTGAGCGAACTGACATGTTTCGGCAGCGGAAAGTGACATTTTACGTCACTTTCCGCTGCCGTGAGTTCCTTTCCTTCAAAGCTTTTTTTGTAAGATATTGAAATAGCATCTTTATTTAAGTTTGAAGGGTTTGGCACAGTGGTTGCAATATATTCCCGACAGAGACTAAAAAAGTAAATTGGGAAGGGAGGTATTAATTAAAGTTTTATTTTTTAGTGCCGACAACACTGTGTACTCTCAAAAGCAAAGAACGAAAAACATTATTTAACTGTTTAAATTTTCTTAATAACTTAACACAGGAGGAGAACACATGCTTAGTATCAGGAAAGACTCAAAAGGTTTTACATTAATCGAACTCATGATCGTTGTTGCCATTATCGGTATTCTGGCCGCAATAGCCGTACCTAACTTTGTGGCATACAGAAACAAATCCCGTGTTGCCGCCGGCATCGGAACCGTAGAGTCCATCCGTGGCGCCGTAGCAGGTTTTGCCGCCGACTCAACCGGTAACCTGTTCCCGAACGCTATCGCTGACTGGAGTGAACTTGTATCGGCTTGTAACAACAATGGTGCCACCTTGAAAAACACAACTACTGCTCAGGGCATCAGCATTCAGGCCTACAATACCTGGGATACGGACGGCGACTCAAATATAGGTGATGATTACTATTTTATCTTCTGGGTCAGCGGTGTTCCCAATGACCTGACCGGAAGCATGATTGAGGTGCGTCCTTCCGGTATAGTGAAATATACCCACTAAACATCGAATTTTCTGTTTAAACAGGAGAACGAAAAAAGCAGGGTGCTCATATTGACCCCTGCTTTTTTTTATGAAATAGTAAATAATTATGACAGCCAGTATGCACCGGAAGAGAACAACACCCCTGGTCCAGCGTATCATCACCCTGTGTCTCTTTTTCCTGCTTGCGTTTGTGCCGTTGATTTTAAATCCTTTTGCCGTCGATTTTTTCTACAAGCCCAAAATTCATTCCGTGTATGCCCTGCTCATAATTATTATTACCCTTTTTTCTTTCCCTTCGCTTTTTCTGTCGTACCGTCCGGATATCAGGAAAAACATTCTGGCGATACCCCTGTGTTTGTATGCCGTATCGGCGTGTATATCAACAGTTTTTTCGGTCGACATTCAAAAGAGCCTTTTCGGCGACGCGTTACGGGAGGAAAGTGTTTTTGCCCTGCTCTCCTATGCAGGTCTGGCGCTGGTTTTTTCAACGTTTATTGGAAGCCGACAGCAGGCACTACGATTTTTTGCGGCACTGCTGGGGACAACGGTACTGATATCCTGCTATGCATTACTGCAGTATTTCTGGTTTGATCCGACTGAGCACTTCATACCGGTCCTGCGCTATGCCGGCCCCGGTGTCGGGAGTACTCTCGGTAATCCAAATTTTCTGGGTAAATTTATGGTCCTGGTTTTGCCGGTTTTTTTTGTTTTCTTTTTGAATGCCGAAACTCCTTTGAAGACCGTGGCCACAGGCCTTGGTATGCTCCTGGGTGTCAGTGCGCTGGTTGTGAGTTATACCCGTGCAAGCTGGCTCGGGTTCTGCATGTCCATCGTCGTTTTTTTTGTTTTCAGGCGGGATGTTTTTAAGAACTGTTCCAGGAAAATCAGCGCTCTCGTGTTACTGGTTGTGCTTTGCGGCGGTTTGATAGTGGGGAATATGGCGCGGCATGAGAGCGGCCGGGAGTTTTTGGCTCAGCGAGTCTCTTCGACATTTGATCTGCAAAAGGGGGAGGGGTCCGGTACCCGTCTGTTTATCTGGAAAAGGGCTTTTTATCTGGTGTTGAACAGACCTGTTTTCGGATATGGTCCTGACGCGCATGTAACAGCCCTGCGTCAAATCAGCCGGGACTATGGCCAGGAGGTCAACCAGGTGGGAATACTTGACCGCTGTCACAATAATTACCTCGACCTGGCGATCGGGCAGGGTTTGTTCGGACTGGGGTCCTATCTGGCCGTTATCATAACCTTCCTGCTGCATATTTGGCGTAGATCGGCCCGGGAAGACGATGTGCACCAAAAAAGGATATATTGCGGCATATTTGCC
>JANQGV010000228.1 GCA_028282925.1 Thermodesulfobacteriota bacterium | reverse complement strand
AGCTTCCGACATTGTCCCAGCTGCGCTCGGTTATGGCCAGCATTGCGTATATCCGTTCCGCGGTTTCCGGCATGTAGGGTTCAAGGGCTATGGCCAGGCTGCGTACCAGGTAAGCCAGCACCGAAACCGTTGCCCGGGCATGGTCCGGGTCTGTGTTTACCTTGTCCCAGGGTTCCCTGTCCTGGAAAAACTTGTTGCCCCGGTTCCCGATAGCCAGAAGCATGCGCACGGCATCACGCAGACGAACGGCCTCAAGGGCTTCGGTGACGCCTTCGAACTCCTTTTGGCAGGCAGCAACAAAATCCTGATGCTCCCGGGGAAGGGGCAGGTCACGAATCGTGCCTTCCAGGTTTTTCTGCAAAAAGACCAGAGTGCGGTTGACCAAGTTGCCGATATTATCGATAAACTCGGCATTGACCTTTTCGAAAAAGTCCTGCCAGGTAAAGAAAGTATCATTACGCTCGGGACGGTTGGACAGCAGGTAAAAGCGCCACAGGTCCACCGGAATATCGGTCTTCTTGACATCGTCGCCGAACACACCCACATTTCTCGACTTGGAAAACTTGGTGTCCTCGTAATTGAGATACTCGGTGGAGTTGATATGGTGCAGCAGGGTCCAGGGCTTACCGGTTCCCAGCAGGGACGCCGGGAAGATTACGGTATGAAAGGGAATATTGTCTTTTGCCATGAACTGGTACAGGCTCACCTCTTGCGGGTTCTGCCACCACTCTTTCCAGTTTTCCGGAAAGGCTTTGGCCGTGATGGAAATATACCCGATGGGGGCGTCGAACCAGACATAAAAAACTTTTTTCTCGTATCCCGGCTTTGGTACCGGGATACCCCAGGTAAGATCACGCGTAATAGGGCGCGGCTGCAGGCCCCTTTCCAGCCAACCCTGGGTGGTTTGAATGGCATTGTTGGTCCACGCCCCCGCCTGCCACGATGTTTCCGCCCATTGCGAAAGACGGTCCTGCAGGCGGTCCAGCTCAAGATACAGATGCGCGGTGTCCTTTAAGGCCGGTGTACTGCCGCAGGTTTTGCAGCGCGGCTTTATCAGGCTTTCAGGTTCCAGCAGCTTGCCGCAGGCATCGCACTGGTCGCCCCGGGCGTCTTCGTAACCGCAGTGGGGACATGTTCCTTCCACATAACGGTCCGCCAGGAACATATCACACTTTTCGCAAAAGGTTCGCTGGGACGTCTGCTCCGATATCAGACCGTTTGAATCCAGGTCGTTAAAAATCTCCTGCGCCACCCGGGTCTGCTCCTCGGTTGATGTGCGGCCGAAGGCATCAAAGGAGATATTAAAATCTCGATAGATCGCGGCGTGTATCTCATGGTATTTATCACAGACTTGGCGCGGGGTAAGTCCCTCTTCCCGGGCTTTGGTCTCAGTAGCGGTGCCGTATTCATCGGTGCCGCATACAAACAGTGTTTCATAGCCCCGCTCACGGCAAAAGCGGGCATACACATCGGCCGACAATACACAGCCGATTATGTTTCCCAGGTGCGGCACGTTGTTTACATAGGGAAGTGCCGAAGTGATAAGTCGCTTCATGTTTCCTGCTCCAATTGCGTATCAATCAAAAACCAACAAAAACTAAAGAAGTATAGGCTATTTAGGGATTTATGTCAATGAGAAGCAAATAGTGTTGTCAAATTCTTGAAACTTTTTTAAATCTATGTTGTTTTTATAAAAACAACACCAAACAAAAAGGGGCAAAAATGAAAATCATTTCTTCAAGCATTAATAAAGCAGCCGACACCTTCTTGCATGCCGGATATGTATCATCTGGGGCTAAACCGATAGATACGGATCAATATTGGCCCAACGATCCTACGCTGCAGCTTGATATAGTAAAAGCACTTGAGCTGAAAGAAGAAATTCCTGTTTCCGGCGGAACTATATCAAAAAAAACCTCCGCACCAATACAGGCTAATGCCGGGTTTGGCTATACAGATGTTTTCCTTGTAACCTTGCTTTTATGCCTTTGTTCTGCTTTCCTTTTTACAGCGCTTCATCAATACGTTCCCCAAATAAAAAGGATACCGGCAGTTTGCTTTTTACTTTGCTGCATACTGTGTATTCCCTTTCAAATGTCCTGTGATATTCAATTTCCAGACAATGAGACAGATAATTCAACTATAGGGTCTGATAATGGCACTGAAATTTTAACCAAACAGTTTACTGACCCTGAACTTGCCACCAAAGCCATTTTGTACGGCATGATCGCCGATGGAATTGCAAACTATCGTAGTTATGAAAACATTACCTCTTTAGAAGACATCAGTTCTGAAATCGCTCTCCCTACAACCGAACCTACCCCGGGAATGGCATATGCTCTGGAAAATTATTGCTCTGACGGTTGGGGAAACCGGTTTGACGTGTTAAAGGAGGGAGACGCATGGATCGTAACAAGTGCAGGCGGTGATGGTGATTTTGATACCAGTGATGATATAAGTATCTCTGTGGTACCATTAGATGAGAATGATGACTTTTTCTGGCATAATGGCGTTGAAGATATGAAGCGTTGGGCCTTTTTTATCAGGAACGTTGAGGATGAATTTGTAACTATCTTTCACAGGATGAATATCTATGACTATATCTATAAAAATAAAACCGAAGCGGAAAATATAACAGGGAATTATCTTTTTGACCTCTTCACGCTTGACGACTTCGATGACAATGAAAATTGGAAAAGTATCAATGTAAAAGCAGCCTATGAAGACTTTAAAGAAAGCAGCGACCATGAGCCGATAATACTACAGATTTTCAGATAGCGCTATAACACATGCTATATATAAACAGCAAATGCAAGAGCGTAATTCGTTTTGGATATATACCTTTTATTCCAGCTTTATTCTAGTTATCTATTTTTTGATACTAAAATATCTTCCCTTTTTTAAGAGAGAGGTTGCATATTGGCTTTGCCTTATTGTCCCGAATCTTTGGCTGATAGGCACAACCACCTTTCTTTTTAAATTAAAACCCCTGGATTGTTGTGTTTTTAAGGGAGGGTTTTATCCCCGCGTGATGGCAATACTATCTTATGCTGCGATTGCTTTTTTGATAAGTGTTTGCCTGCTTTTGCCGCACCAGACTAATCCCGCGACTATACAATCAATATGTTCCAGCATGCTGATTATCCTGTTGGTTCCTCTGGCTGAAGAGCTGTTTTTCAGGGGATTTTTACTTAATCTATTCCAAAAGAAAACCGGCCGGATTATATCTATGCTTATTGTAAGCAGCCTTTTCGGTCTGCTGCACCTAGCCCAAAGTGTTTATATAGCATCGGCAATGGCGGCCCTGTCACTGATATCCTGTGGTGCGGTTTTTATTTCCAGAAGCCTTTTGTGGGCTATGATTTTACATATTGGATGGAATGCTTCTGCTCAATTGCGCATGGTTAATCCCTTGACCGTTCGGCTGTCTTTTCTTCTTCTGATAGCAGCAATTATGATTATTCTAATACAAATCGGTATAAAGACGGGTTATGAAAAAAAAGCCTCTCACTAATGAAGAACTTTACTGTATCAAGCCAGATTTCCATGATATGCGTAACCACCATCATTTGCTTGTCTGGGGTGATCTTGCACAATGGCTTGTTGTTGATAATGAATTATTTCAGTATATGGAACTGTTTAACGGACATCGCTCTTTGAAAAAAGTCTCAAAGATATTTGCACACAAAACAGGGAAAAGCCCTGCACGTATTGCGACTGAAACGGCACCTATTCAAAATGAACTGCTTGCACGCGGGATACTCAGCAAAACCGCACAGCCGAAAAGAATCGAGTCTGAACCGGTAAGCATAGCGAACATAACCATAAATTTAACCAACAAGTGCAACCTGAAATGTTCCTGGTGCTATAACGCAGGACACACCTGCGAGGAAATGCCTGTAAATGAATTCATGAACCACATTGCAGAAAGCAAAAACAGTTACGATACAAATGCGAGCTTTATAATTTTGGGTGGTGAACCGTTTCTGTTCCCTGACCGGTTATTGCATACCATTGACCGTGCTAATGAGATTTTCAAGTCGGCACCGCTGGTTTCAACAAACGGCACTTTGCTGAATGATACTATCGTAAAAGAACTCTCGTCCCGGCGGGTTAATATTCAAGTCTCCCTGGATAGCCACAATCCCGCTGTTCATGATTCAATCCGTGGAAAAGGGACTTTTGAAAAGACGTATAAAGGTATTCAACTTTTGGCTTCCGCCGGCATTCCGACTACCCTGAGTATGGTGTATACCAAAAACAATCTATCCGACTTTGAACAGTATCTTGAGCTTGCCCTGGAAATCGGCGCTAAGGAAGCCCGCTTTATACCTCTGCGACTAATAGGAGGCGGAACCAAGCTAAAGCAGCTTTGTCCAGATCAAGAAAAAACGTTCACTTACCTTTTAGATATATTGGATCGGCGGCCCGAATTCAAACCACTGCTTTCTACCGACTATTTTTCAATTCAGATGACTGTTTGCAGATACTCATCTACTCGGGCAAGCTGTGGTATCGGCCGTAAAGTTATCTTCATTGATGCAGATGGGTCTGTGTATCCTTGTCCAAATCATACCGGTCCGGAAAATATATGCGGCAATATAAGACAGCGATCTCTTACAAAAATCCTTATGGAATCCTCGATTTTAAATGTATTTCGAAAAGACTACCAGGTATCATCCTACCCAGACTGTAAAATTTGCCCGTTTAAACACTGGTGTGCTGGTGATTGCCGCGGTGAAGTACGTTCCCTTTGTGGTAATCCCTTTGGGCCTTCACCGCATTGCGAAGAGCTTAAAAGAATATTCAAAAAAATATTATGGCTTTTGGCTGAAAATGATGACCGGCTGGGTACTGTACAAACACTCCCTGAAGGAAAAGAAACAAAAGACATCTTCATATAGCTCCATGCTCATTCCGTATGTTTTTAGTAAAATTTTAAAAATGCTTAAGTAGAAATACCCGGGTCGTTTTTACCCGTTACTACCAACTCCTGCCTACCTGCACGACAATCCCTTCCAGTAAACGGTTTATGCCCCGGGACCATCATAAGGAGGCCGGTCCTCCGGCGGTAAAGGTGTGTCGCAATACAATAATATTAAAATGCTATTTCAAACAGTTATACCATTCACGCGCTGAATGGTTGGTCGCGATTTCCTTATTTCCCGGATACAGCCTGCCCCGGGGAGAAGCCGGTGCTTCTGGCATTCAAGTTGCAATGAAAACCATCATATTTCAACCATATTGATACTATCAGCACAGGACTTGCTTTATGAAAAACCTACGGACAATAAGTATAGCTATTTTAATTCTGCTTGCCTGGACCCAAACCTCTTTCGGCAGTGACACCTGGACCCGGGTATATGGAAACACAAAAGATGACTCGGCAATGTGCCTGCGGCAGGCCCTTGACGAGGATAATAATACCGACGGGTTTATTATGGTCGGGCACACGGAATCGCCCGAAACTGAAAGAGGGGCCGACTTCTGGGTAGTTAAGCTGACCTCAGGCGGCGGCGTCTCCTGGCAGAAAATGTTCGGCGGCGACGGCGCCGACATTGCAACCTCGGTCGCTCAAACCAGGGACAAGGGATATATCGTGACCGGCCGGACCAACTCCTTCGGCTCGGTAGACTTCTGGCTGGTAAAACTCAACAGGCTCGGTACCATATCCTGGCAGAAAACGCTGGGCGGCACCGGCAGCGAATACCCTTGGTCTATCCGGCAAACCGGCGACAGGGGCTATATTGTTGCGGGGAATACAAACACCACTGATTTCAGCGCGGGCGGCTTTGACGCCTGGGTGGTAAAGCTTAACCAGGACGGTGCCGTTTCATGGCAAAAATCATACGGCGGCTCCTCCGGAGACTATGCAATTTCCGTTTGCGAGACAGCAGACGACGGCTTCATGGTTGCCGGGTTTACTGAATCATTCGGCGCCGGCGGGCGGGACGCCTGGATTATCAAACTGGCTGAAAACGGCTCTCTGGAATGGCAGAAAACCTTTGGTGGTGCCTCCGAGGATATTGCCTACGACCTGCAGGAAACGGCCGACGGTAATTATATTGTGGCCGGGTACACCGGTTCTTTCGGCAGCGGCGGATCCGACGCCTGGCTGCTGTGGCTCGATCCCGACGGCTCCATAATCAGACAAAAAACCTACGGCACTTCGGGTAATGATAAAGCAACCAGCATTTACCAAACAGCAGACAACGGATTTGTCGTCGGCGGGCAAACCGATAATGCCCTCTGGGTGTTCTCCGTCGATGCAGAAGGTGATATTGTCTGGCAAACAGCCGGAGGAACGGCCGGTGATATTGCCCAGGCCGTATTGGAAACCCCCGATGGCGGCTATGCTGCGGCAGGTGTATCGGATTCATATGGCGTGGGCATGGGGGATGCATGGGCCATGAAGCTCAACGGAAGCGGAACGGTTCCCGGCTGCCCGGTCTTTTTTGAAACAAGCGCCGTTTCAGATAACTCTTCCGCCACCGTCAGGAACACCGATATAACAACCCACACAACCTCGGCCTCATTAAGCACCACCTCCGTTTCCTCCTTTAACAGTTCTCTGCAATCATCGGAAGTCTGTACGGACCAGGACAGCGATGGTGTTGATTATGAAGACGACAATTGTCCGGAAACGTATAACCCCGACCAGCTTGATACCGACGGTGACGGACTGGGCGATGTGTGCGATCCCGACGACGACAATGATGCCCTCTGCGACCCGGGTGAGTCGGACGGGTCCTGTTTCGGGACCGATAACTGCCCCTTGGTCTACAATCCCGGCCAGCTCGACAGTGATAACGACACCGTGGGTGACGACTGCGACAACTGCCCCCTTATAGCAAATGACAACCAGACCGATGTGGACGGCGACGGTATCGGCGACCGCTGTGATAGCTGCACCGATGTCGACAAAGACGGTTTTTGTGAAGAGGCAGACGACTGCGACGACAGTGATAATATGACCTACCCCGGTGCAACTGAAATTTGTAACGACCGCAAAGACAACAACTGTAACGAAATTATCGACTGTGACGAAAGCGTCTGTATCAGCCAGCCCTGCGACGACGGACTTTTCTGCACTTCCGGGGACACCTGCGCCGACAACGGCACCTGCATCGGGCAGGAGCGAACGGACTGCCTCACCTGTGATGAGGAAGAGGAAATCTGTGAACCTGTCCCCGAATGTGAATTTGATGCCGACTGTGACGACGGCCTCTTCTGCAACGGACAGGAAACCTGTTTGGACAACGGTACCTGCCGTGCCGGTTCCCAGGCCTGCGATTCCGGGGAAACCTGTAACGAAGTCACCGACCAGTGTCTGGACGGCGTTTGCACCGACAATTCCACCGGAGCCCTGGACATCACAAGTGCCGACGGAGAAAGCGATGAAATTGTTGTGCATACCGTCCGGATACAGAACGCTCCCAATGAGGTGGTTTCTCTCGGGTTTGAGATTGTATACGATTCTGATCTTTTGACATACACGGGATTCCAGACCGACGCCCAAAGCGACTTTGCCGATTTCGACTATTTCGACTGCAACGAATCCTCCGCCGGGGTTATCCTCTGCGGAGGGTATGAATATGGTGACGACACCATAGCGCCGGGCGCCGATACTTCAATCATAGACCTGGAATTCTCCGTCGATGAGTCCACGTGCCGGGACGGTTTCGAATCAGGGATAATCGGCCTGCAAAATACCGTTGACGATATTGCCGGCTGGTCAATGTCCCATGGCTGCTTTCGGTGCGGGGTTAGCTGTGATGTCAGCGGCGACGGCTTGTGCACACCGGTTGACGCCCTGTGCCGGATACAGAGATATCTCGACATCTGCCCGACGGTGTGCGGCGATTGCGAAACCCTGTCCTGTGATATTAACGGCGACGGCTTGTGCACACCGGTTGACGCCCTGTGTTCGTTCCAGGAGTATCTTGACATACACCCGAACTGCTTAGATTAAGTGAACAACACCTATGAAAAACCGATCTGTATACTATACGACAATCATTTTCAGCACCGTATTCTTTTTACTGCCGAATCCCCTATTTCTTTCCAGTGTTCTTGGACAATGTGTTGAGCAAAGCAACGGTGCAATAGATATTCAAGGTGCTTCCGCCCCATCCGGAGAAATGGTTAGCGTAACAGTTTCTATACAGAATTCGCCAAATGAAGTCACCTGCTTTGGCTTCGACGTGGCCTACGATTCCGATACGCTTGAATATACCGGTTATGATAAAGGAGGCTGTGTAGAAGACTTTTTCTATTTCGGCTGTAACGAAATTGAACCGGGAACGCTACGCTGCGGTGGCTATGAAGCACTGCAGAACACGGTAGACCAGGACGACTACTGTAGTGTAGTACATCTTGAGTTTGTTGTTATAGAAGAAAACTGCCATACAGCCTTGGATGGCACAGAGGTCTCTCTAAAAGGCCTTGTTGACGACATAGCTTCATGGACAGCCACTTCGGGCTGTTTCTCGTGCATCTGCTCCGCCGATACAGACTGCCCAGAAGGCTTCACCTGCCAGGATGGTTCCTGCATTGAAGGAGATGAAGACCCTCCCCAGAGCACAAGCTCTACTACCAGCAGCAGCACAACCACAAGCCCTCCAGCTTCCACAAGCACATCTACTCCGGGCGGAGGAGGCTCTCCCCCTGCGGCTACTACCACCTCAACGGTTCCCGAGAGTTCAACAACAACCAGCGCCGTAGTCACTACAACCACAACGTCCGTTTTTCCGGACAACGGTGGAGAGAATCCGGAAACAAGCAGTACAACAACCATTGTTGAACCACTGCCCTCCTCAACCACAACCACTGCCGCCCATCAGCAGCAATGCCTGCTTGAGCAATTGCTGGGGGAAAACAACGAAAACAAGCTGGAACTGTTCCGCCGGTACAGAAACAGCCGCCTTGCTAAAACCCCCGAGGGCCTAGCCCTTGTGTATCTCTACTACGCCCACGGCAATGAAGTTATGCATCTACTGTCCCAAAATTATGCTCTAATGGATCAAGCACGTGATCTTGCCTTGGACATTTCCAGTAGCCTTACCACTGACACACAAAAACCTGAAAAGTTGCTGTTAAATTCGATACAAAAAAAACGTCTCCGTCGAATACTGGAAGCGCTCCATGAACATTCAGGTCCTGGGCTTAAAAAAGCACTGGTCTATTTACAAAACTACCAGCTCTTATAGAGACCGGCCTTCTTCATATCCAAAGGATCAAACCTTTAATATCAGAATTATTTTTGATGAGTAATTCGAGAGAGAGAATGGTGGAGAATGTTCAGATACAAGGCGCGCGAAATCTTTTGGAATGAGGCGCTATAGTTCAAAATTAAGCGAAGCATTCTGCTGCGGATGCCGCAGTGACGAAGAATGAGCGCAACGCAGTAGATGAGCGGTCTCCGACAGCCTCCTATATTACTCAATTACTTTTTCTATATCATCCGTAAGACAATACGGCCCCGACAGCACCTTACCGTCGGCTATGATCCGGCGGTTTTCAAGCTTCACCCGTCCTTCGGCAAAAGACTTTACCGTCTGCACCACCAGGGGTATTTCCCGCAGAGCCCCGTCTTCGCGTATTTTTTTAAACAGGGAATTTTCTTCGCCCTCTTCCCGGCTAATCTGTTCCAGGGTTTTGGCAGTCAGCTTTGCAGCCATTTCTTCCCAGAGGAAATCATAGCCGCTTCCCCGAATCGGGAACAGGCTGTAAGTAATGGGCGGTCCCTTGTCCAGTTCCTCGGTCACCAGGTGCATCATGTTGCCGCTCTCCCGGGCCTGCTCCTCAATGAGTTGCCAGATCACTTCCTGCCAGGTCCCGGCCGGACCGTTCGGGGCGGCCGGATGCAGGTTGACCATATCATAGGTGGTGCACAACTCCGGGCCGGTTATAAGCATATAACCGGCCAGTACGCACAGCCGGGCGTCCAGCCCGTCAATCCGTTTCATGATTTCCCGGTCGTATTCAATCCGCCACTGGTGCAGTGCATCGGGGTTCTGTTTGCCCTCTTTCCGCAGTTCCGGCTTGAATCGCTTTGACGAAAAACAGACAATATTCAATCCATACTCTTTGGCCTGTCGTATATACCGGTCGCTGCCTTCGGCATCGCCCTCTTCCCGGCTGCAAAAAACAAACCCGAGCTTTGCCGGTACCGTTCCGTCTTCCATTGCTTTTACAATTGCATGCAGCAGGTTCAGAGACCCCTGCCCCCTTCCGGTTGAAAACCAGCCGATTGTATACATGGTTCCTCCTTCAGTGCAACGCCTGAACCGTCGTCAGGCTATACTCTTTTTTCAAGTACGGTATCGATAGCCACCGCAGTCCGCTCGAGGTCCGCAATCTCATGTGCACATGAAACAAAGCAGGTTTCAAACTGCGACGGCGGAAAAAACACGCCCTGTTCCAGCAACCCGGCATAAAACCGCGCAAAAAGCTCCGTATCACAACCCATGACCGCGTCATACCCGGTGACCTCCTCGGCGGTGAAAAAGAGGGAAAACATGGAGCCCAGCCGGTTCAGGGTACAGGGAGCGCCGTGCTTTTTAATGCTGTCCTGTATCTGCTCAACCAGCATGAAACCGCCGCGCTCAAGTTTTTCGTAGCAGTCCGGCTGCTTCAACTCCTTGAGTGTTGCGATACCCGAGGCCATAGCCAGAGGGTTCCCGGCCAGGGTGCCCGCCTGATATACATCACCTGCGGGAGCAATCCGCTCCATAACATCTTTTCGGCCGCCATAGGCCCCCACCGGCAACCCGCCGCCGATAATTTTTCCCAGGGTCGTCAGATCGGGAAAAACATCCACCATGTCCTGGTAGCCGCCGAAGCAAAGGCGAAAACCGGTGATAACCTCGTCAAAAATCAGCAGCGCTCCGTGTTCATCGGTTAGCTTCCGCAGCTCTTCCAGAAAACCGTTACGGGGCGGCACCAGACCCATATTTCCCGCCACCGGCTCTACAATTACCGCGGCAATCTCAGAGCCCTTCTGCTGGAACAGTTCAATGATACCGGCGGTATCATTGTACCGGGCGATAAGGGTCTGTTCGGCAATAATGCCGGGCACACCGGGGCTGGTGGGAACACCCGCAGTCAACAGCCCGGAACCGGCTTTTATCAGGAAACTGTCGCCATGCCCGTGGTAG
>JANQGV010000128.1 GCA_028282925.1 Thermodesulfobacteriota bacterium | reverse complement strand
ATTGCAGCGCCACTCAGAGCCATTACACCACAGGATGCTCTTGGTTGGTTCGCTTCGTGTGGCTATCGGACACCTCAAACTTAACTTGCTCTAGTGTGAGGAGTCGTCGTTGAAGCCGAGGGTTTCCCGGATGATATAATCGGGCCGTCCTTTTGCTTCCTGGGTAATGTGCCATACCGACTCACCGATCAGCCCCAGGCCGAGGCATTGCAAGCCGTTTAAGAAAAGGAGGCCGATAAGAGCCCATGCAATGACGGAGGTTACGCCGGATAGCAGCATTCCAAAACCGATGAGCACGGACAGCAGGGAAATGAGTGATCCGCTGATTGCGAAAAACTGATACGGGGTTCTTGAAAAAGCTACAATGCCGTCAAAGGCGATTCGCAGCATCTTCTTCAACGTATATTTGGTCTCTCCCTGGCAGCGTTTTTTTCTTTCGTAGGCAATGCCGAGCTGGGAAAAACCCAGCCACGCCCTGAGGCCGCGTATGTAGCGGTTTCGTTCAGGAAGCGCGTTCAGGATATCAGCGGCTTTGCGACTGATCAGGCAGAAATCGCCGGAGTCAACGGGCAGGGGCAGTGTGGCGGTAGCGCGTAACAGTCGATAATAGATTTTGTAGGTCAGGCGCTTGAAGATATTCTCTTTTCTTTTTGTTCGGATGCCGTATACAACATCGTAGCCCATGTTGAAGCTGTCCAGGAATTTTTCAATCAGTTCAGGGGGGTCCTGCAGGTCGGCATCCATGATGACTACGGCATCTCCCTGCACATGCTTCAACCCGGCGGAAATGGCGCTCTGCTGGCCGAAATTTCGAGAAAAGCTGATGATTTTAATATTCTGCCCCTTGCAGAACCCCCGGGCAATTTCCAGTGAGGAATCCGTGCTGCCGTCATCAACAAGGATGATCTCATAGGGAACCTGCAGTGCATCGAGACAACCGGTCAGCTGTTTGTGCAGTTCAAAAAGCGCTTCCCCTTCATTATAAAAGGGGACGACAACGGAAAGGAGATTCATTTTTTATCGAATATGGTATATTTTTTTAAACCGGCTTTTTGCAAAACGAATTGAGCGAGGGCTCCGAGCGTCTGGGTTCCGTATACGGCACTGTTTTTAAAATTGATTGAGGATGCCTCTGAAAAATAGCGAACCGGCACCGGAACGCACCCGATGCGAAAGCCGAAATAGACGGTTTGCACCAGAAATTGCGTGTCGAACACAAAATTGTCCGAATTGCTCATAAAGGGGATTGTTTCAAGGACCTCTCTGGTATAGGCCCGGTAGCCGGTATGGAAATCGGAGACATTCTGGCCCAGAACAACATTTTCGGTAATGGTGAGCATGCGGTTACACAGATACTTGTAAAGCGGCATGCCGCAGTCCAGGGTTTCCTTGCGGGTCCTGATGCGGGACCCCAGAATAACATCGCAGATTCCCAGATCCAGAAATCCGAGAATATAGGGAACCAGGCGGCTGTCGTACTGGTAGTCTGGGTGTATCATGATAATGATGTCGGCCCCGCGGTTTAATGCCTCGGTATAACAGGTTTTCTGGTTGCCACCGTAACCGGTGTTTTCTTCATGCACAATGGTGTGTATGCCGAGGGATTTGGAAATCTCCACCGTGTTGTCCGTGCTTCTGTCGTCAACCAGGATAATATCATCGACATACCCGGGAGGAATATCGCGAAACGTTTTTTTCAGAGTTTCCGCTGCGTTATAGGCAGGCATGACAACGATGACTTTTTTTTGCATCCCGGTCCCCCTTATCTGAGATTTTGTGTGTAATTATAGAAAATACACTAATCCGGTTAAAAATTCAAATATTTCCTATCGAAGCGTAACGAAGGGTTGTAGGGACGACAATCGTGACCGATCAGGCTACAGGTGTTCGGTTTCGTGGTCTTCGGCCGGAAGTACCGGGAAGACGGTCACAAACAGCCGGGAAATAAAGAAAATGGTGGCGATCAGGCCGATGGTGAGGGCGCATTCAGCGAGAGAGGGCACATAGGCCTGTTCGGCATAGACCGGCTTAAAGGCGATGAAAAACACCGTACAGCGGTTCAGGCAGATACCGATGATGTAAAGGGTTGCGGCCAGAAAAAGGCCGCGGGCCGAAGAGCGGATTTCAGGCGACATGAACATGAAAAAAGGAACCAGCGTACACCCGCCGAACTCAATCCAAAACATAATGGAGGCGGCACTGCCCTCGAAAAGATAGACATAGCTGCCGCGGTACAGCATATCGCCGATTTTCAGGGCAATATAGACACCGAGCAGCCAGGGGATATAGCGCGCCAGGGGGGTCAGGATATGCATTTTAAGATCATGTTTGAAGGCCCGTGAGGAAATCATCGACTCAAATATCACCATGGGAAAGCCCACGGCAATGGCGGACGTGAGAAAAAAAAGCGGGGAGAGCAGCGACCAGTAGAGCGGGTGTAGTTTATATGGGGCTATTACCATCAGGGTTCCGAGGGAAGACTGGTGCAGGCAGGAGAGCACAACACCGGCAATGATAAACAGGAACATGATTTTTTCGAGGGTGTAGTCGGCAAACCTGAGCGCGATATCGATGGGATCGTTCAACCGGGCCAGTATGCCCGGCAGGTTGACCCTGCCGATAAAGCGTTCGCATACAATGGGTATGAATTCGAGGTAGAGCACATTCAGATAGATCATGACACACATACCCACTTCAAAAAGGACCGAGTTTCCCTGCCACATCATGGGCAGAGCCGGGTGCCAGATGTTATACCAGCGGCCCAGGTCGAACATCAGTCCGATGCCGACAAAGGTATAGCCCAGCATGGCGGTCAACAGGGCCGGCCTGATGATGGCGTGGAAATGGTGCCGGTTGAATATGTAGACAAGGGCCCCGGTGGTAAAGCCCCCGGCGGCAAGTGCTACGCCGGTGGCAACATCGACTCCGATCCAGAGACCCAGAGCATATTGATTATCAAGATTGGTGGTTGCCTCCAGCCCGAAAAGCATGCGGTACAGCCCGACACCAAGGCCAGTAACCATAACGGCGGTTATCACCTTCATGCCGGTGGAAAAAAATTTTGTTGTTACAGGAGCAGAGGCGTCATGGTCGCTCATAGTATAATAACTATAAATTATTAAAATTAATCCACCGCCTCTAGCAGTGGAGCCGGAAAGGTTCTATCGATCCGGGAAGAATCGGTTTATAAGACGCTACGCGTCTTCTACCCCCTTTCTTTGTTCGCCCCAAAGAAAGGGCGCCCTGCAACGTGTCCCGCCCTAGGCCTACAACAAGCGAAGAATTCTACTGCGGCTGCCGTAATGCCCAAATCTAAAGTCTGTACTCCCTGCAGCCTGTATCTCCGAGCATTTCAGCACCCTCGCTACGAATCCTCGCTTGTTGTAGACCTAAGCGGGATACCCTCGCGGCACGATTTCAGTTGGCGGGTCAACAAACTCGCCCCTGAAAAGCGGGGCTCAAACATGTCGACCCTTTT
>JANQGV010000295.1 GCA_028282925.1 Thermodesulfobacteriota bacterium | reverse complement strand
GAAAAGGGGGAAAAGAAAGTGCCCTGCAACTTGTCCCGCCTTAGCAGGCGTGATACCCTCGCGGCACGATTTCAGTCGGCGGGTCAACAAACTCGCCCCTGAAGAACGGGGCTCAAACATGTCGACCCTTGTTTCCTCCCGAAATCGCTGCACTCGGCTGTGTTGCAATGGGATTAAGAAAGCCCGTAATGAATCAAAGGCAAACGTTTTTAATAATCAATCCTGCATTTAATAGTATGGTGCTTGTCAGGCACCCCTTTGGGGTGCTGCCTAATCCCTCGCCCTATGGGCGAGGATAGTTACTGGTTAATCATCGTCATCCTCATCATCGCAGTCATCAGCTTCCATTTTTTCCCCGATTCTAAAAACACCAAGAACCTTTGTTTTCAAAGTTGCCCGTTTACCTTCAACATCGAGGCTTTCAAGGGGTACTTCCTCCCAGTCCTCGAGCAGATCGTTATATATATATGCGCTTACGTTTTCGGGGTTTTTCACTTTCTTTTTCAACGGCAGGGTTAAGGTTACATCACGGTTGAACAGGGTGCGGTACGGGCCGAAATAAACGGCCTTACTGCGTGCTTTAATGCCGTGGCCCAAACCGCCGACCTTGTTTTGTTTGCCGATATACATCATCGAGTCTTCCCACATGCAATCATTGGTATCCAGCGGGTCGTTTACGGCTGTGGCGTTGTCGCCGGTAAAGGACTCTGGACGGTCGGGGTAGGGGTCTGCCGGTATTTCTATTTTGGCACCGAGGTATTTGCTGTCGGGGTCGGTAACCTCAACGATGCCGCCGTCGAGCTTTGTAATGAATCCTGATGCCTTCACCTTCACTTTCGGTTTTTTGGGGAAAACACCAAACCGCTCTATACCGCCGCGCAGGGCAACATAATAGCTGACGGCAAATTCATAGGGCAAATGCAGGTACGCGGGAGCTATGGTAATCTCTGCGGCTTCGGCACCGTCGCAATTTACGAATGCACCATCAGTGTCTTCGCAGTACACCGTATGGTGAATCTCTGCATCCAGTTCGGCCAGTGTGTTGACCTTAAGGCCGTTTATTTCACGCATGCGCAGGATTGTATCGGTGTTGTCGTAATTCCAGTGGCAGGGGGCTACAAGAAGTTTGTCCAGCCCGTCGGCCTTGGCTTCCTGAATGGCATCGCGGATGCTTTTAAATGGAGCAGGTATGTCGATGCCGTAGGTATAAAAGTTGTCTTCCCGCAGGTTGCTTTCCACCCCCCCGACAGTATACACAAGAGTATAGCGGTCGCCGTAGGCATCGCTGACGGCTTTTTTCCATGAAAGGTAGTTCAGGTACGCGTTGTCATGGTATATCTCGTTGAGCCATGGATGGGCCCTGCCGAAGGGGCCGCCGGTAGCCGGATCGAAGGGCAGCCCCCGGGTAACATAAATAATGCCGATGGTGCTTCCTTCAGGATAGGCTTCGATATAGGGCTGCAGGTTGATGACGTTCATGGTGTTGAATTCCGGGGTGCGCCCCACCTGCCTGGTCTGTTGTATTTCCATATCGTCAAGTACGCCGATCTCACACAGGCGTTCTTTTACATAGTTTCCCGTAGCAAACACATTTGCGAACCGGTTGTTGTCGGTTGTTTCGCGGCACATAAGCATTTTCCGGAAACCTTCATGTGCAAACTCTTCGGCTACATCTTCCTCATCCAGGGTGTAGCCCGGAACCGCTGTGTAGAAACCTGAACGAACATCTATCTTATCCCTGAACGCATGATGCAGCAAATCCTCGACATGTTCGTCCATTTCCTGCACCCCGGCAGGGGGCAGGGCCGAAGCCGGTTCCTCCGTGGGGCCGCCTATGGTGGCGTAGTTGCGGATAAAGACCGGCACATACTCCTCCTGGAAATCGGAAGCTCCGTTTGGAAAGGTGTTGGTCCAGTCGCCGATTTTATACCATCCTGCAAGATGGTCTTCCCCTGTGTTGGGGTCGGGCGGGAACTTCTGTTTGCCCCTGCTGAAAAGGTCCACCAGGGCTACAACAGGAACCTCTGCCGGGATGTCTTCCGGCAGTACCGAATCGATGTCGGGATAGGCGCCTACATACACGCCGTCCACCAGCTTGTAGTATCCGTAGCCGTCATAATATTTTTCAAATCCGCTTACCTGATGCAATACTGCAAAGGGCTGCATATTCATGTGGGACTGGAAGGGAAAGGAGCCCACATGGCCGATTTTGCAGGGCTGTCCTGGATATTCGGTTTTATCACCGATGGAGTTCAATGCTGCGTTCCAGGCATAATCCAGGTTGAACCCATCCGGCAGCCCCCAGCCCGTAATCAGAACAGCCACCTTCTCTTCAACCGGGGTTTTCTTGGCTATGGTTTGGTAGGGTATAAACAGGGTGATTATCATTAAAAATAATAGAATTTTTTTACCCATTTCGTTCTCCTTGTCAAAGTTACCGGCTTGCTCGCCGTTTTTTGATATGTATGTTTTTTACGGCTACCCCAGCCCCCTTTGAAGCCCACTTCTCCAAAGGGGTTTAAACAATAAACCGGTTCTTTGATCTCATCCCCCCGAACACTACTCGGTTGCGTGTAGTACACCACAAGCAGCAATTAAAAATCGAACAGCATAGTATTATTTTTTTTATAAAGACCCCCTTTACCATTTCGCTACGTACGCAATGATGATTCTTTATAAAGTAGTACTCTGCTTTGGCTGACCCGTATGTTGTCAGATTGTGGAATACCCCTGGCTTTCATCTTTGTATACTATTGTGCGTTACTAATTGCATATACGATGCCAATGTAGTTAAACGGAATAATATAGAGGAAATACTAGTGGTTAGCGTAAAAGTGGTTGAATAAGAAAAAAGACTGAGATGGTACATTCTACAAAAGTTAGACAGTGTGAAAACACTTAAAATAATAAGTATCTGTTTTTACATTCTATTGTTAAGTGCCTCAATGTATACATGTGTATAATTTTTTGAGACAGTATTGGGGCTGTTTTGGAAAGGAGAAGGATGCGGCGTGATTGCCGGTTTACGAGGGCATCAAGGTAAAGTCCTGTTCCATAAGCGACCGCATGGTGCGGACGCTATCGCCGTACACAAGCTGTTTGGTTTCTTGAAAAGCAGCCGGGTGCAGTTCTCCCAGGTTGCGGGCTTCGGTAAGGGCATCCTGCATTACCGCCTCCGGTGGCGTTATGGTGTCGAAAAAGCCCGCCTGAACCGCTTGTGAGGGAGTGAGTATTTCGGCGTTCAGGACCGAACGGGTAAGCCAGGTGGGGGCCAGGCGTGCACGGGCCAGGGCCATGGCAAAAGGCGGAATGACAATACCAATGCGGGTCTCGTTCAGCCCGATCTTGAATGTGCCCCCCGCTCCGATACGCTTATCGGCCGCCAGCAGTAAAAATGCACCCATGGCCATGGAATGTCCTGTTGCGGCCATTACAACCGGCAGGGGATATTCCAGCAAATCAACACACAAACTAAATCCGGTTTCCACAAGCCGTGTTGCATCGGCGGGGTTCTGCATCGATTGTAAATCAAAACCGGCGCAGAAACAGCCTGTGCGACCACACAGCACCACAGCACGCGCTTCTTGCGCGGCCTGATCGAAATACTGCTTCAGGGTATCCAGCAGATCAAATGAAACTGCATTCACTTTACCATCGTCAAGAGTGATGATCGCGACTGTTTCTTCAAGCTGATAGGTTGTGTGCATGTTCCTGCCTTTTTCGCTGTTTTTTAGAATGGTCTCGGAAAGTCCATTGTACCGTCAGGTTTGAAACCTGTATCGTCTGTTCCCCGATCTTATACCATATCAGGATGGATAACACTACTGTGGATTGTGTTTCGCGGCCGGACAGGCATGGTGTCCGTTCACACCACTGCAGAGGTATGCGGCCGGCTTACGCGGGACGGTTACGAGCCGACGTAGAAGCGTGATGGGCACCGTTCGAAGTGTTCACGAAATTTCCGGCCATTTTTGCTTGATCTGCAAAATGCTTTCGCGGCAATTCAAAAAGGCCGGTGCAAGGTCCGGGTCAAAGTGGCCGCCGGCTTCTGTTTGTATGAGCTCAAACGCCTTTTCAACCGGCCAGGCTTTTTTATAGGGCCGGTCCGTCACCAGGGCGTCGAACACATCCGCCAGGGCCGTAATTCTTCCCGAGAGAGGAATGTCTGTTGCTTTCAACCGCCTTGGATATCCCTGTCCATTCCATTTTTCGTGATGTGTCATGGCAATTTCAGCCGCCATTTTAAGAAGAGCGGAGTTATGATCCCCAATGATATCGGAGCCTATTTTGGGGTGCCGACGCATGATTTTCCATTCTTCCTCATCCAGTGGGCCCTGTTTCAACAAAATGTTGTCGGGAATGCCGATTTTCCCAAGGTCGTGCATGGGGGCCGCCTGCAGCATCAAATCGCACCAGTTTTTGGGCCGGCCGATTTTTTCCGCCAGCAGGTTACTGTAGTGAGACATGCGGATGACATGACGCCCGGTTTCATTGTCCTTGAATTCGGCTGCGCGTCCCAGGCGCTGAATAATCAAAAGCCGGGTTTTTTCCAGTTCCTGTACGTGGACCAGGGACAGGTGAGTCAGGACCCGCTTCCTGACCAGGGGAGCCTTGACCGGTTTGGTAATGTAGTCTACTCCACCGGCGTCAAAACCTTCCGTTTCATCATCGATTTCACCCATGGCAGTGACGAAGATAACGGGAATATCACTCAGTTCAGGGTCGGATTTCAGCTTACGGCAGGCCTGATAGCCGTCCATATTCGGCATCATAATATCCATTAATATTAATGCAGGGCGATGCTTTGCAGCCACCTCCAGGGCCTTTTGGCCGTCGGTGGCGAATACAAGCCGGTAGTCACTGCTCAGAATCTGTCTCATCAGTTGCAGGTTTTGGGGTTCGTCGTCAACAACAAGTATTTTTATGCCCTGCATTATTGCTCCTCAAGTTGTATGGCCAGTCTGCCGGCCAGGTTGACGGTTTCTTTACGAGCTGAGCTGAAATCAAAGTCCGCCAGTGCGGCGGTAATCTTTTCAAAACAATCGGTGCGCAGGTATTTACCCAAACGTTCCAGCACCGGCTCAGCCGCGCTTGGGGTGTCCTGGTCCAGGGCAATCAGCAATTTCCTGAGTAAACCCGATACAACGGCTTTATCAAAATCTTTATGATCTTCAAGGGGAGGAGTTGGTTTGTCGTTCTGCTCGGGCAGGCTGCAGATACCCTTGACAACCACGGCCAGGGCCCCGGTCAGGGGGGTAAGCAACTGCCGGGCACGGTCGGTTTGTTCCGACTTCAGTGCCTTATCAAGCTGCACGGTAATAGAGTAAACATTTTCCATGGCAAGATTCCCTGCCAGGCCTTTCAGTGCATGGGCCTTGTGATAACTTTCTTCCAGGTCCCCTGCATCTAAAAGGGTACAAATCTCTGCGGCTGCTTCGGCGTGGGATTCGGCGAATACTTTAAGGGCCTTCCGGTACGCAGACGGATCCTGCCACCTCCGTAAACCGCGGGTCACATCAATGCCGGGCAGGCTGGACAAAGAACGTTTTTGCACTGTGTCCGGAGGATTGCTTTCACGGGTACCGGTCATGCCTTTCCCTTTGGGTACAATCTGTTCCATGAGTGCAAACAGGATCGGGAAATCCACGGGCTTGCCCATCACCTGGTCCATGTCGGCGGCCATGCACCGTTCTTTTTCTTCACGCATGACGCTGGCGGTCATGGCTATTATCGGTGTTCGCCGCCCGGAGCCGTGCTCCAGTTCTCGAATACGGCGGGTCGCTTCCAGTCCGTCCATTTCCGGCATCTGGACATCCATGAGGATCAGATCAAAGTCGCCGCTTTTCCATGCCTCCACAGCCTCCCGTCCATTCCAGGCATGAACAACCCGGTGTCCGTTCATGGCGATCCGAATCTTTGCCAGTTCGGCGTTTTCCTCGATATCTTCGACGATGAGTACATTAAATACCCGTCCGGGTGGAGAACTATCATTCCGGTCTTCACCGGGTCTCCCTGTACGCCTGTATTCTTCACAATCCGTGGTGCAGGTGGCCGAACACTCCGACTCGGGAAGGTCGACGGTAAAATGGAAGGTCGTACCCCGGCCGAGTTCGCTCTCAACCCAGAACCTGCCTCCCATCATTTCTACAATCTGACGGGAGATGGCCGTTCCCAACCCGGTACCCCCAAAGCGGCGGGTGGCGGTAATGTCCGCCTGGGCAAAGGGTTCCAGAATGGTGTCGATTTTTTCAGGGGGTATACCGATGCCGGTGTCTAAGACGGCAAAGTGGAGATGTTTGTTTCGGGGTTGTGGTGCGACATGAACGGTTATACCGCCTTCGCTGGTAAACTTAACGGCGTTGTCCACGAGATTGATCAGCACCTGGCGAAGGCGGGTGGAATCTCCAAGGTAGCACTGGGCGAGTTCGCTGTCCGGTTCAAGATGAAGGCTTAAGCCCTTTTCGGATACCTTGGGCTTAAAAATCGATAGAACATCATCCAGCAGGGTGAACAGGTTGAAGCGAACCGTTTCCATTTCCATTTTGCCTGCCTCCAATTTACTGATGTCGAGAATATTATTGAGCAGCCGAAGCAGCTGCCGGGCGGAGCGTGAAGCGGTCGCCAGGTTCCGCTTGGATTGCGGCGCTAATTCAGGTGTGTCCAGTGTCAGGTCTACATACCCGATGATTGAGTTCATCGGAGTGCGTATTTCATGGCTCATGTTCGCCAGAAACCTGGTTTTGGCTTCGTTGGCTGCTTCGGCAGCGATTTTGGCTTGCTGAAGCGCTTTTGCCGTCTGTTTGCGTTCCTGGATTTCCGCCACCAGGTTTTGGTTGGCTTCGGTCAGTTCGTTGGTGCGTTCAAGGACGGTTTGTTCAAGGTTTTTACGGTATTTTTTAAGTTCTTCCTGCACTATTTTGCTTTCGGTGATGTCTTCGCCGAAGGAGAGATACGACTGAATCGTACCATTTTCTTCAAATATGGCCCGGTTGGTCCATCGTTGCCAGCGAACGGCGTCTCCGGCAGCGATCTCCCGGTGTTCGTGTGAATTAACAGGGTTCTGTGCTGAAAGGGCCTGCAGAGCACCCCAGGTGGCTTTCTGTTCCCCCGGCGGGACCAGGGACTTCAGATCCAGCCCAACCACCTCATCAAGGGTTTTTTCAATATATTCGCAATAAGCCCTGTTTGCAAAATCGATCTTGCCGTGCGGTAAGACACTGCGAATAAAAACCGGGTTGTCTTCAACCACCGAACGATATCGCTGTTCGCTCTTGATAAGCGCCTCCTCCGCCTGTTTTCTTTTGGTGATATCGGTCAGCACCACTGCAACCCGGTCTATTTCGTGCCCGGTTTCCCGTATGGGTGTATAGCGTATAGACATGTCACGTGTGATCCGGTCCGGGTAGGTGATTTTAATCTCAAACACCTGTCCATTACCGTTAAAGGCCTGATCCAGGTGCGGTCCGATGTCATGTTCGTACAGTTCTTTGCCCAGAATATCCTTGAGGTGACGGCCCAGCACCTCTGCCTTTGTTTGTATTCCCCGTATCTTGAGATATTCATTGTTTACCAGTTTGTACGTGTGATTTCTATCGACGACGGCATATTGCTGGTCGCTGCCTTCTATCAGAGTTCTGTATTCCAACAAGGTGTCTTCGGCCCGTTTGCGTCTGTCGATGTCCTGGAGTGTGCCCACCATTCGTATGGGAGTGCCGGCGGCATCCCTGAACACTTCGCCTTTTACCTCCACCCAGCAGAGTATATCGTTGGGCAGTACAATACGGTGTATCCTCTCCTCATATCCCTTCGTCCCTTTTTTTGCCTCTTTGACCGAACTCCGGATAAGAGCCCTGTCATCGGGATGAACTACGTTCATGAATGTTTCAAAAGAAGCTTTGTCTTTTTGCGGGTCCAGTCCGAGCAACCGGTAGGTCTCGTCCGACCATTTCACGGAATTGTCCACAAGATTCCAGTCCCAATTTCCCAATCGAGCGACGGTTTGGGCTTCCAGCAGGGAATCCCGTGCTTTTAGAAGGTCTTTTTCAATGACCAGTCTTTGTTGTACCTCTTCTTCACTGCGGGAAAGGGCGGTCTGCAATTCCTTGCTGAGGGCGCTGGTCATGATGTTGTTCTTCCACATCATGATCAGCAAAGATGCAGCGGCAAGTATGGTGAGGGCCAAAACGGCAAGAGACAGCAACCTGACTGAACGCAGTATCTGGTATATTTCCGCCCGGTCGATTTCCGTGGCCAGCCCCAGTCCGAGCTTTTTATTCCAGGTCCAGGAGCCCACAACCATCACGCCGCGGTAGTCGCGATAGCCCATGACGTCCACGCCGTTGCGTCCGGCCAGGGCTTCGGAGGCCATGCGGGTAAAGGGCTGCTCGGACCGGGGCAGGGTCGGTTTGAATCCTGTCGTCATATCCCCACCCGGGTCCCGCACATACACGTTGCCGGCCGAGGGACGCCCGGGAAGCAGCAAACCCGCCCGGCGAAGTTGATCCTCAAACCGTGAGGCGGTGGCCAGCAGCCCGTTTTTATCAAAGGCATAGGTTTCACCGGTTCGATCGAATCCGGAAAGGCTGGCTACCTTGGTAAGGCTTTTGTAGAGATCAAGGGCCACTGCAAAGGCCGCGATTATCCGCCCGTTCGGATTTCTGATTGGATGCACTAACACTATACAGGTGGTGCCGCCTTTTTGCCGGGTTGGAGCGTCTGCGTCAAAAGGGTGTATTTGGATTTTCATGGGCGGGGCGGCAAAGGACCGGCCGCTGAAGGCCTGGTCCAGGTATTCTTCTTCGCCGGTCAAGAAGCCGGGTCGGTTTGAGGCTATAACCGAACCGTCCCGTCGTATAACGCTGAATGCTGCATAGCCGTGCTTTTCCAGGAGTGGGCGCAGATAGTCGGAAATTTCTGCTCCGGCGGGTACGGATGCCGGAGTGGGCTTGTTGTGCAGATCCGCAAGCTGCTGTTCAACCATGTTGATGAGAACCCTGCTTCGGGAAATGGAAAGTGTGTCGGCCATCCGCTCATCGAGCCAGATTTCAATGGCCTTTTGGGTGCTGTCCAGAATGGCCTGAAGCGATTGGGCGGTCTGGGCGCGTATTTTTTGTTCCGTCCGGTACTCCGCCCACCAGTCGACCAGACCTATCACCAGGACTGCAAAAATCAGAAAAAAAATCAGCTTATTTTTTTTCATGTACAGATTTCCAGCGTTCAGTAGGAAGATCTACATTACCTTTTGCAAAGTTTTGCAAACTTTGCACTTTTCGTTCCAGATTGAAGCTTTGCCTGATGTTGATAGTATAGAGTTAAAAAATACGCTTTTCAATGCAGAAAATTATAATTATGTATAATTAGGGAAAAAATGAATGTCAACACAAACTATCCCGCAGGAACGTGCGTGTTTAAGGAAAATCATGTACCCGGCATGTTAATCCATCTCTTGTACAAAAAAAGTATTGGATTCTCTTTTGTGTAAAGGTGTGCAATGCATTCAGCTACGTGTGCAATCGGCTTATGATTAAAAAATCACATCTAACTGTATTGATTCTCAATCAGATTCTGAAAGCAGGTGCTGTTTCATGAAGCAGTAACAGTGCTGCCGATAGCCGGGGTTGTTTTTATGCGGCTGCCCTGTCCGGTGCCGATCTTCCGGCCGAGGGCACGGATGGTTTTTTTTGCGATATGATCACATTGTTCGGCAGAAAGGGTGCTGCCCGATTTGTTGGGATATATTTCATACAATTTTTTGTACCGGTCCGGGGTGAGATTGGGCATCAGGACATTTGCCCCGCGTTCAAGGCCGTGGGATCGGCCTGTTTCAGGGTTAAGAGTTGCCAGGGCAGTTGTGGCAGGTATATTTGCATCAGGACAAAGAATGCGTGCAAGGGCAAGCACTTTGCAGGACATGAGATCGGTGTTGGGGACATGGTTGTCGGCCGGAAGTGATTCAGCGCCCAGAACCGTGTCCGGATGGGGCAGCCAGGGGCCGATTCCGACCATGTCGAGGTCCAGGTCGCGGAACAAAAGCAGGTCTCTGGTCAGTGAGGCAAAGGTCTGACCGGGAATGCCTACCATAATGCCGCTGCCGGTTTCATAGCCGAGTTCACGAATTGCGGCCAACTGTTCGATCCGGTGTCGCCGGGTAGACCCTGTTGGGGGGTGGATTTTTTTATACAGTTCGCGGTCCGATGTTTCAAAACGCAGCAGATACCGGTCGGCCCCGGCCCGGCGCCACAGTTTCAGTTCATCGGGGTGCCGCTCTCCAAGGCTCAGGGTAACAGCCAGGGTTGTGGAGTGTTTGATTTTTTGTATCACACCGGCCAGCCATTCTGCAGATATTCCCCTGTCTTCGCCTGACTGCAGCACGACAGTGCCGTAACCGAACCGGACCGCCGTCTCCGCACATGCAATGATTTCCGTCTCCGTCATGCGATAGCGTTTCAGGCTTGTATTACCGGTATGAAGGCCGCAGTAGGCGCAATGCCTGACGCAATAGTTGGAGATTTCAATCAGCCCCCGCAAATGGACGGCGGTTCCCACATGCCCGGCCCGAATGCGGTCGGCCAGACTCCACAACCCGGCAAGTTTCTGTTCATCGGTTTCCGTCAGCCATGAGCTGATGTCTGTGGGGTCCATTCAGGCCGAACTCCTGCAGGCGGCAAGAACACCGGGGAAGGGTGTAAGGGCCCTCTCGAATATTTTCAGGCAAAAGGCAATGGTCAGTCCGTAATTGGTAATGGGTACACCGGCCCTGTTGCAGAAGAGTATACGCGAAAGCATTTCACGGCGGTTGAACATGCAAGCACCACAGTGGATAATCAGTTTGAAAGGTCTGATGTCGTGGGGGAAATCATGTCCCTGTACGTGGTGGAAGTTGATTGAACTGCCGGTGTATTCCTGCACCCAGCGGGGTATCTTCTCTCTGCCGATATCATCGGCAATGGGGTGGTGGCTGCAGGCTTCGGCAATAAGAACGTCGTCGCCGGTTTTGAGGTTTTTAATGGTACAGGCGCCTCGAACCATTTCAGTCAGATTTCCCTGGAGCCGTGCAAACAGGATTGAGAATGAGGTCATGGGAATCTCAGGCGGAGTGACGGCGGCAACTTTTTGAAACGCCTGGGAGTCTGTCACCACCAGGACCGGAGGGGTATTCAGCCCGGCAAGTGCATCATGCAGGTCGTGTTCCTTCACAACCATGCAATAGGCATCGTTGTCCAGAATGTTACGAATTGCCTGCTGTTGCGGCACGATGAGCCTTGCCTTGGGGGCTTCCTTGTCGATGGGCACAACCATAACAGCCATCTCACCGGGTCCCACAAGATCGCCTAAAAGGTCAGGGGTCTGGAGCATCTCAGGAGGAACCGCATCGAGCATCGCTTGGCGAAGGTCAAAAATACCCCTGCCGTTCAACGCATCGGTTTCTACACAGGAAAGGTCCCTCCGTTGCAACTGTGCAAGCAGGTCTGCTGCAGGTCGAGCACGGTCGGCCTTGTTGAAGACAACAACCGACGGTATGTTTCGCTCACGAAGCTCATGTATAATCTCTTCTTCAAAATCACCGAATTCAGACGCCTCGGCAACGACAATACCCAGATCGGTACGGTCGAACACCCGGCGGGTTTTCTCTATGCGCAGTTTACCCAGGGCGCCGGAATCGTCTATCCCGGCAGTGTCGATAAAAAGCACCGGGCCAAGCGGCAACAACTCCATGGGTTTTTCTACCGGGTCCGTAGTCGTCCCGGCCCGGTCGGAGACAATTGAGACCTGCTGGCGGGTAAAAGCGTTCAACAGACTCGATTTTCCGACATTTCTGCGCCCGAACAGGCCGATATGCAGGCGTAGTCCTTTACGGGTGGTTTGCAGCATGGTGGAATGCCTTAGTCAGTACCTTTAAAACCCCACGGCTTTTGGCCGCGCGAACCGAAAAGCTTTTAGCGTTTCGGGGAGAATACGTTTATAAGACGCTACGCGTCTTCCACCCCTTTTCTTTGCTCGCTCCAAAGAAAAGGGGGAAAAGAAAGGGCGCCCTGCAACTTGTCCCGCCTTAACAGGCGGGATACCCTCGCGGCACGATTTCAGTCGGCGGGTCAACAAACTCGCCCCTGAAGAACGAGGCTCAAACATGTCGACCCTTTCTTCCTCCTGAAATCGTTGCACTCGGCTGCGTTGCAATGGGATTAGGAAAGCCCGTAATTAATCAAAGTATACACTTTTTTAATCAATGCTGCATGTGCTACGGTAGAGATTTTCAAGCACCCCTTTGGGGTGCTTCCGACAGCCTAGCCCTGCGTGCAAGGATAATTACTTACTCTCTACGTGTATACGTCGCGTTTGCCTTTCTGAACCTGTTCAAGCATTTTGACGGCTCTTGCGGCAGCGCTTTCATGCATGCCGCTTAGAAGACGGCTGATTGCCTGCTCACCGGCCCGGCGTGTTTCAGGCGACGCATAATCGTTCAAATACTCTGCAAGTGTTGAAACGGCATTTGGATCGCAGTAGTCTTTTATCAGGCCCGGCCTGGCAAGGTCCATAAAATCACGGCCGGTGCGGCCCCGGCGGTAACAGGCGGTGCAAAACGAGGGTATATAGTTAAGACGCACCACATCGCCGATCACCTCATCCAGGCTGCGATGGTCTCCCAGTGAAAACTGTCCGTTGCCGTTTACCCCGTTTTCATTGCTGTAACCGCCGGGACTTGTCCGGCTGCCGGCCGAAATCTGGGAAACCCCCAGGGCCAATGTGTCGCGGCGCAGTTCCGGGCTTTCGCGGGTCGACATGATAATACCGGTATACGGCACGGCAAGGCGCAGAACGGCTACAATTTTTTTGAAATCATTGTCCGACACCGGGTATGAAGGGTTGCATGAGAGGCCTGAGCCGTTAGCCGCTTCAAGGCGTGGTACGCTGATGGTGTGGCACCCGACACCAAACGTGTGTTCAAGATGCCGGATGTGCTGCATAAGGGCCAGTATTTCAAAACGCCAGTCGTACAAGCCGAACAGTACTCCGATGCCCACATCGTTGATTCCGGCCTGCATGGCACGGTCCATTGCGGTAATGCGCCGGTTGAAATCGGCCTTTTTGCCTGAAGGGTGGACTGTGCGATAGGTTTCAGGGTGGTATGTCTCCTGGAAAAGCTGGTAGGTGCCGATGCCGGACTTTTTAAGCAGTTTGAACTCGTCAACCTCCAGAGGTGCAATGTTGACGTTCAGTCGCCTGATTTGTCCCGGGCCGCCGTTTGTTGCATACACCGTTTCGATTGCATCGAGAATATATCGAAACCCTTCCGGAGGATATGCCTCCCCGGCAACAAGCAGCAGGCGTTTATGCCCCTGACGGGTCAGATACCCGACTTCCCGTGCAATTTCCGTGAGGCTCAGGGTGCAGCGCTGCATTGCTGTGTTTGCGGCCCTGAAGGCACAATAGAGGCATTCATTTGAACAGCGATTCGACACGTAGAGTGGGGCGAAAAGAACCAGGCGTCGTCCGTAAATCCGTTCTTTCACAAACCGGGCGGTTTCGAACAGCTCGTTGAGCAGGTCGGGGTCGGTGACACTGATCAGCACGGCAATGTCTTCGGCATCAAGGCCCTGAAGATCACGGCTTTTTACCAGCACCGACCGGACTGCGGCGGGGTCGCCGTGGGTGCGTTCTAAGGCCGTGGCAATGGCAGCCTGATTAAGTATGGCGTTACCGGTTTTTTTATTGTTTGTATGTACAGCCAATGTATGTGTATATAGCATGTTAAAAGAGTGTTATTCAAAAGTGTAGTAGGACTTATACTATTGTCAATCATTTTATGGTTGACAATACTTGATATTTCCCTAGAGTTAATACATATTGCGTCGTTTCATGCTGAAGGTGCTTTGGTAAAGAACCGGAACAGGTGAGAAGGGAATATGCATGACGATAACCCTCACGATCAATAACGAAGCAATTACCGTTCCTGAAGAAACCACCATTTTAAACGCCGCCCGTCACCTGGGTATTACTATCCCGACCCTGTGTTATGACCCGCGCTTAAGTGTCAGTGGTGCCTGCCGGATATGTGTTGTGGAGGTTGAGGGCCTCGATAACCTGGTGCCGGCCTGTGCCTATCCGGTGTCGGAAGGGCTGGTGGTGCGTACCAATACCTATGCGGTCAGAAAAGCCCGCAAAACCATCATCGAGCTGCTGCTTGCCAACCATCCCCACGATTGCCTGATATGCGTACGAAACGGGAACTGCCAGCTTCAGGATCTGGCAACTGAATACGGGGTGCGGGAATGGCGCTGGCAGGGGAAAACACGGCATTATGATAAGGACGTAAGCTCAACCGCCCTTGAGCGCGACCCCAACAAGTGTATTCTGTGCGGCAAGTGTGTAAAAATATGCAAGGAAATTCAAACAGTCAGCGCACTTGATTTTACCAAGCGCGGGTTTTCAACCCTGGTGGAGTCCGCTTTGCACAGACCACTGGCGGAAACCGTGTGCGTGCTGTGCGGGCAGTGCCTGCTTTCGTGTCCCACTGCGGCAATTCGTGACAAAAGCCATATAAAGCAGGTCAGGCGCAACCTTGATAATACCGATCGCTATTGTGTGGTGCAGGTTGCCCCGGCCATCAGGGCATCCATCGGTGAAGAGTTCGGACTTGAGCCGGGCACCCTGGTAACCGGTAAACTGGCAACCGCCCTCAGGCGGCTGGGCTTCAGGCAGGTCTTCGATACCGATTTTGGAGCCGACCTGGCGGTCATGGAAGAGGGCTATGAGCTGATTGACCGATTAAAAAACGGAGGGGTGCTTCCCATGTTCACCTCATGCAGCCCCGGTTGGATTAAATTTATGGAACATTTCTACCCGGTCCTCATTCCCCATATGTCCAGTTGCAAATCGCCCCAGCAAATGACAGGATCGCTTATAAAGTCATATTTTGCCGAAAAAGAGGGCCTTGATCCGAAAGATATCTATGTGGTGGCCGTGATGCCCTGTTCAGCCAAAAAGTTTGAAAGCCTGCGGCCCGATATGGAGCACGACGGACACCGCGATGTAGATGCCGTGCTGACCACCCGGGAGCTGGCCCGTATTTTAAATATTTACGGTATTCAACTCGACGTGCTGCCCGAGTCGGATTTCGACAAGCCGCTGGGTATCAGCAGCGGTGCCGGAGTCATGTTCGGCGTGACCGGAGGCATGATGGAAGGGGCGCTTCGTACCGTTTCGGAACTGGTTACCGGCGAGACCCTTGAGCGGCTGGAGTTTCACCAGTTGCGGGGCTATGCCGGGGTCAAGGAAAGTTCCTGCCTCATAGGCGACAAGGAACTCAGGCTGGCCGTGGCCCATGGCCTTGGTAATGCCCGGGCTGTTATTGATAAGATTCTGGCCGGAAAGGTTGAATATGATTTTGTGGAGGTCATGGCCTGCCCGGGTGGTTGCGTGGGCGGCGGGGGACAGCCCATTCCGTCGACCCCCGATATTGTCAAACGCAGAATCGAGGCCATTTTTTCCGAAGACCGGCGTAATCATATTCGCAAGGCCCATGAAAATCCGGCCATTAAAGAACTGTATGCAACCTATCTGGGTGAGCCGATGGGCGAGAAGGCCCATAAGCTGCTGCATACAAGCTACAGCCCCAGATTGCCGAAGGGGATATGATATGATTTTTATATCCGGAGGAGCAAGCGTTGACAACCGTGATTGAATCAGAGGCCGGCCGCCGGGTAAACCTCGATGCGGTACGGGATATATTACGAGCCCGCAAAGAACTGCTGCCGCGCCACCTCATTGCCGTTCTGCAGGAGGTTCAGGATGTATACGGCTATCTGCCCGAGCCGGCCCTGGAAGAGATATCCTACGGGCTCAACGTGCCCCTTGCCCGTGTATACGGTGTGTGTACATTCTACAGCCAGTTCCGCATGGCACCTCTCGGGAAATACATTATCAAGGTGTGCGACGGCACCGCATGCCATGTGCGTGGCAGTAACGACCTCCTGGAAGAGTTGAAAACGCAACTCGGCATTCATCCCGGCCAAACAACCGAAGACGGTCTCTTTTCCTTTGAGACCGTTATGTGTATCGGTGCCTGCGGTTTGGCCCCCGTTATTATGATCGGGGACGAGACCTACGGCAAGCTGACGCCCGGAAAGCTCAGCGAAGTATTGGATTCATACCGGCGCATGGAAGAATAATGCACCAACAGTCTGCTTAAACGTTTTTATTAAAACACGTATGTGTGCCATGAAAAACTTTTTAGATCTGGCCCGTGAAGCCGGTATTCATTCACCCGAAACGCCGGGAAGAGATTTCATCGCCTTTTGTCTTGATCCATCGGGGTTTGACGTATCGGATACAGTCAAGCAGCAACAGGCAGAGATACTCGGCATTGCGCGTAAAACTTCCACTACGTATCAGGCCTATATTACCATGTGTAAGGGGACCGGCTGTGTGTCCTCGGGACAGAAACGCCTGCGCAAACGCTTTGATGAAATCCTGCAACAAAAAGGCCTTGCCGATCGTGTCAGGCTGATTGAAACCGGCTGTTACGGTTTTTGCGAAAAGGGACCGATTGTATCCGTCAATCCGGGCGAGGTGTTTTACTGCGATGTGCAGGAACAGGACATTGACGAGCTGGTCGAGAAGCATATTGTGGGCGGAAACGTTGTTGAACGTTTGCTCTTTGCACCGGATGCCGTGAAGGTAGGTGATATAGCATTTTACCGCAAGCAGGAACGCAGGGTTCTTGCCAATGCCGGTATAATCGACCCGGATGCTATAGACGAAGCCATTGCCTCCCAAACCTACCTGGGCCTGACAAAAGCGCTTTATGATACATCGCCCGAAGAAGTCATTGACGCCGTCAAGCGGGCCGGGCTGCGGGGCAGGGGCGGCGGCGGTTTTCCAACCGGAAAAAAATGGGAGTTTTGCCGCACTGGTTCACAGGACCCGAAATATGTGATTTGCAATGCCGACGAGGGCGATCCCGGAGCGTTCATGGACCGCAGCATCCTTGAAGCCGATCCGCACCGCATGCTGGAAGGCATGATCATTTGCGGCTATGCCGTGGGCAGCAGCCAGGGGTTTATTTACGTCCGGGCAGAGTATCCCCTGGCGGTCAAACGAATTACCCGGGCCATTGAACAGGCCCGGCAGTACGGTCTGCTGGGAAAAAACATCCTGGGGTTCGGTTTTGATTTCGATATCGAGATATGCCAGGGGGCCGGGGCATTTGTGTGCGGGGAAGAAACAGCGCTTATTT
>JANQGV010000315.1 GCA_028282925.1 Thermodesulfobacteriota bacterium | reverse complement strand
CTATTATAACATAGCTTGTACTGGTAACCGGTCTTTATGAGTCTATATATTTTATGTCAATGATCATTTGTAATTGCGACACAGTCTCTTGTTCGCAGGGTCCAGAGGGCTTCTACAATCTGCACTGCCCTAATACACCACCACCTCCATCACCACCACATTGTCATTCCGCGACTGTTGAAGCGAAAGCAGCAATCCCGTATCTATGATCGGGAATCGCGGAATCCAGCCTGCCATGCCGAAGCTTTACGCGAAGGATGGCAGCCCTGCCCCCGATACTATTCAATCTTATTTATAGTGAGAAATAAAAATACTTTTCTTTTAATGGTGGCTTTTCATGTTTCACAACTGAATCTGCTTTAACATGCAAACGGCTATAACCGTTTTTCTCTTGCACATAAAATGTTCCGGTAACTTTTACCCAATCATCATTTTTCAGCTCGGTATCCCCTTCGTACTGCACATGTACTTCAATTGGTGTTGCATCAGCGGTGCAGCAAATAATAAGAAAGCGGAATAATATAAAAGTATTCGATTCTGTTTCAGCCATTGACGGTTTACCCTTTAAAACACTTCCTGCAACTGCTACGCGTTTTCCATGTAATTGTTGTGCGTGGTTGTTTAAATCAAGAATCGATGCCTGTATGATATTCCCTTTTTGGTTTAGGGGATCAAATGTCTTTTCGTACTGTTTTGAAAAGTTTTCAGTGATTTCGATCAATTTCTGTAATGACTTTTCAGCATCCGTTTGGGATTTTGACGCTGTTAAGGAACGCTTTGACAATGCGAACGAGTCAAGGCTCGTACCCTGCACAGACAGAATAAAAAATATGGGAAGACACAGTATGGCAGATCGCAAAACCGTCTGAAGGTCTGTATAACCATACTCTTTTTTTACAAACCGGTAAATACCGTATAACAGGAAGGTAAAGGCAATGAGGAATCCTATCAATAACAGCGGCCAGACTTTCGGGTGCAAAAATGCGTAATAGTGTTCGCTGAACATCAGAAAACCAAAGCACAAAGCCCATGCCAGGATCGTAATGACAGGCAGAATGGTAAAAACATTGAAATCTCGGCCGGCTTGTTTTTTACTCATTGTATCGACATGTCCATCATGATCATACATAAAAGCACAAGTATAAATATAGAAGATGAGAGAGCGATAATAAATCGCTTTTTAAACACTTTCAGGTACATCAGCAGCAGTTTGATATCCAGCATTGGACCGAGAACCATGAACGCCATTTGCGCTGAAAAGGGCAAAGGCGTAGAGCGGAAGGATGCTGCTATGAAGGCATCCGCCTCGCTGCACAGGTTCAGGACCATCGCCAGTATCATCATTAATACAATTGCGACAACCGATGATCCCATAAATGATGAAGCAAAAAACGAACGGGGAATGGTTGTTTGCAGCAAAGCGGCTATAAAAGCGCCCACAATGAGGAACCGGCCGACATCCATAAATTCATCAATTGAATGATAAACTGCGGAAGTGATTTTTTTCGAAAAAGTCTTTGCCTCACCATGATAATGATGGCAATGGCAATCGCAATCGCTGTGATCATGCCCGTCATGATTGTGATTGCTGAGTTCTTCAACCAGTGCTTCTTTTTTATGGAAAAAGAGATCCATAAGAAAACCGATACAAACAGCTATTAAGTACCCGTAAATCAAACGCGTGGATGAAACGGTCCAGGCAATTGCAGGTGTTGTGGAGTAGGCAACCGCTGTAGAAGCGGCAACGAGCGGATTGACGATGGGTCCGGCCAGTAAATAGCTGATTGCGGCACCAAGGGGTATGCCCTTTCTCAGAAATCGCCTCACAACCGGGACGATGGCACATTCGCACACCGGAAAGATTAACCCCAGTGCGCCCGCCACAAAGAAGGTATATATTTTCCCGGACGGCAGAAGCTGCGCAATGCGGTCACGGGAAACAAAAACTTCAATCAGTCCGCTTAAAAGCGCCCCAAGCAGCATAAACGGCAACGCTTCCAGAACAATCGACGAAAAAGTGATTGCCACGGTATTATAAAATGGAGATCCGTAGAATATGATAAAAACGGCGGCAGCAAAAAACAAAAATGCCGATTGTGCAGCAAATGGAATATGTATTCTATGCCTGATTGAGGATGTGTCGGCGTTGTGCATAGGTGAGTTAGACATGGGGCCAACCCTGAACTATTTACTGTGCTGTTTATCTTGAGCTCATTGTTGCAGTTTGAGTTTGTACATAGCATTAATGTACAGCATAAGTCAACCCAACGGTGCTTGCCCTGACCCTGCCGAAGCTTTATGCGAAGGATGGTCTTCCGGGCTTCTACAATCTGCACTGCCCTAATACACCACCACTCCACCTGCCGCCACCCAACATCAATCAGACTGGGGCGGGTCTCCGTGCCCGCCCGATCTCAATAATAAATATACCTGTTCCTATTCAATGCACAACCGGCCTTGAGCCGGACGCCTCGACAATCTTCATTCCTGTATCCGGAGATATACGTAAGGGGTCGTCGTCTCTCCCCTTGAACAGCACTTCAACCGTCATCTCACCCGGGCCGGTCAGCCTGAACGCGGGAATAACAAAATAAAGTGTTACTATTTTCTTGTCCAACAGATTTTCTATCCGACCGTTGACCTTATGCAAAACTTCTTCACCATTACGCGAGATCACAAGCTCAAATTCATTTGCCTGCACGTGGTCTCCTTCTTCCCTGAGAATCTTCAGAAAAAAACCCAGTTTCATACTGATGGGCCATGAAACGTTCTGCTTACCAGGCGGCGGCGTAAAAACAATTGCATTATCATAAACGCCTACCAGGGTTACTTTCGATCCGACTTCCTGCCGGATATCATCACAAATAATAAAACCAATGATCTTCAAAGCGTACTCCGTTCCAATATTCGTCTTGAAAATTTCATATGTATCCCGGCAAACAACTGTGTCAAATTGTTGAGTTTCAGAAATAAGAATCATATATGTTGTGAGGAAATAATGACAGAAAAAAATGTGACTTCAACAGAATGAATATATATTGATGTCGAGTTTCGTTCCTCTACCCGACCTACTCACCGGTTTTCAATATGTTCATTTTTCATACAATCTTCCATTCATCATTCCTAATACAGTAATTCACGGCTCGTGGTAGTGTCAAGAGTCTTTCGCTTTTTTTCTGGCAGCGTCCTTCCTGGTCATCAGCCAGCCGTATCCTAAGTCAGCCTGTCTTCCAGTTCCTGCTCAAGAAGTAAATCCATGTTTAGGTATTTCTTCTGTCCCCATTGGGTACCGGCAATATGGCGTAATCGTGCTGCACAAAGCATTAAAGCCGAGTGTCCGTCAATCTGGGGGAGCTTCAGTATTCACACCAACCTGCTCACCCTGGTCAATCAGTTCATTACAAATGCGCGGCGATCCATAGATCTGTTTGTTTTCAATATGTATCCGCTGTATTTTC
>JANQGV010000290.1 GCA_028282925.1 Thermodesulfobacteriota bacterium | reverse complement strand
CATCAATCGGAGTGCTTCGTCGCAGCAGTTCCGTGAATCCTTTTTGAAACACGTATGCCCTGCATCGGCCGCATTCGCCGATATGCCTCCGTATAAGCTCTATAGTGCCGTCAAGAGGTTGTGTGCCTGCGCTGCAGGCTTCCCATACCGTCCGGATATCTGCACACTCTTTATCCATAGCTTTAACTTTCTCCCCTCCCGCTGCCGAACGATGAGCGGGAAAACCCTTCCATTATACGCCTGGCGTTTTTTCTGGCACGATACGCCGTCACTTTCGCATTAACCACCGATATCCCCAGCGCCTCGGCGGTTTCCGCCATTGTCAGACCCTCCACCTCCGTCAGCACTATGATCATACGGTCTTTGGGAGACAGGCGGCTGAGCACCATATCGTTTAAATCCCGCAACAGGTTGCGTTCTTCAGGGTTCTTAAACTCCGAAGACCAGGGCGAAACGCAAAAGCGCTCCAGCAGGTGGTACTCTTCGCGTGAAAGCTCCGTCTCGGTTATTTCGCGGCGCCCCTGCTTCTGCAGCTGCCGGTAACAAAGGTTGTATGTTATGGCGGCCAGCCAGTTTTTAAAGGGCCGTTTTTGCTTATAGGATTTCAGTGACGTGTATGCCCTCATAAAAGCATCCTGAACAACATCCTCAATAGTTTGCCGGTCGCTGAAAAAACGCCGTGCTATATTAAACAGATAGTGCGCATGTCGCCTTACCAGCTCGTCAAAAGCCTCTCGATCCCCCTCAAGGGTTTTCTTTACCAGCGGAATATCATCTGTTTGCATTAGTGCTATTATAGTAGCAAGCGTTCGGTAATCAAACAGTTTTTGGCAGTTTAGGCGGGGGACGCTTGCTGTTGCTGCCCCCGCCTGTGTCCTTTAGAAAGCCGGTACAGCACTACTCATCGCCGCCGGAGCCTTCCATCATTTCATGCAATTTCTGTCTGCGTTCCTGCCGCTCCTTGATCTTTTCAAGCACCAGCGCCCGCTGCTCAGCGGTCAGAACCTGAGAAATATCCAGCATGGATGCGGCGCGAATTGCACCGATTTGGCTTTTGAGTTCTCCGGCTGACTCCTGCAGGGCCGCCGCCTGGGTTACATCCAATGCCTCGGCAAACACAGCCTCCGGAACCCCCAGCGCATCAATGTGCTCTCTGAGTGGTTCAATCGCCGCCCGGGACTCCGACACGATTGCCTCAATCTCCGTCTGCTGCTCTTCGGTCAGATCCAGGCTCTGCAGCAAACGTCCGATACCCTTTCCCGGGCCCGGTCCCTTCATACCGAAGCCCTTTGCAAAAACACCCATCGGGGCGGTGAGACAAAAAACTGCTGCCACTACCAGAACCAACCATGTTTTGACTGTTTTCCTGTGCATCATTCTTTGTACCTCCATTCTGTTCTCATAATGAATTTTACGGTAATGTGAAACATGTTATCGGCCGACATAACTATATAGACCCGGCAACAATAAAAAAGGTTACTGCGCGTATAAAAAAATATAACTGTCTGAAAAACAATCGCTTTCAAACCATTCCGCGGCTCACCCCGGCAGCGTGCATCACACGTGGGGGGGGGCGGGCGTTAGTGCACAAACAATAATTAAACGGTATTGGAGTAGTATCTATGCATGCCTTAATTGTTGAAGACCAGTTTATTTGCCGTAAAGTCCTGCAAACTATTCTATCCAAATTCGGTGAGTGCGAAATAGCCGTAGACGGAAATGAAGCCATCGAAGCTTTTAAGCTTGCCTGGGAGGAAAACAATCCGTACAACCTCATCTGCCTTGATATTGTTATGCCCAACATCAACGGTCGCGAAGCGCTTAAGGCCATCAGGGACATCGAAAATCAAATGGGAGTAAACGATGACCAGCGGGTCAAGATCATTATGACAACGGCTCTTGACGATGCCGACTCCGTTGTAGAGTCGTACAAGGGCGGTGCTACTGCTTACCTCGTAAAACCCGTACTTAAAGATAAAATCATCGACGAACTTAACAGGCTCGGCCTGATTGAATAACACAGCGGCATCACAATCAGGAAAGGTTTGAGTATGTCCGGGGAAGACGCCATCAGACCGGGACTAAGCATTGACTGCGCCGTCAATATCGACGAAGATCACAACCGGATCGATGTCAGAAGAGCCACCATATACGATACATACGATACCACCATTATCATATCGCAAACAAGCCCGTCGCTTGTCCGCTCATGTGTCGGCCGGCGCATTGCACTCACCTTTATCAGCAGGGAAGATTATAGCCGTAAAGGCGTTTCCGCCAAAATCGACCATTTTATAGAGAGCTACCAGCTTTCAAAATCCCAGAAGGTTGAAGCAATCTTTTTAACGGAAGTCTCCGAGTTAAAAGGGTATAACCTTCGCTTTGCCTACCGCGTGCGGCCACCCGCAGACTGTGAAGTAACTCTGTATTCCAGTCACAAAGACAAACTGAAGGTCATAGACGTATCCGCCCTGGGGGTAAAGTTCGAACACAGTACAAAGCATACATATGAGGTTAACCAACAGCTGAAGCTGTACCTCGGGTTCCAGAAAGAGTTTTTTGAGCTGAACGCCCGTGTCGTGCGTAAAGACGGCGGCGTAGGCGTTCAGCTTCAGGAATTCGAACACATTGCCGTACAATTTATCGACCTCGACTACCACATTGAAGAAGCCCTGCGTAAAATGGTTCGGACAATCGAACGAAAAATTGCCGCCAAACGAATGTTTGAATAAGCCGCTCACACGTCTCCTGAAAACCCCGGGGAGCAACCCCTTTTTACAATCTCTAACCAAAAAACTCTCGAATCCGGGGTGACAGGAACATCTTCTTCCCGTAATAATAATGTAATTACAAAACCTTACAACCGTTACCGCAGCCCAAAAACCCTCGATTTTTTTATTGACAGCGGGACATTAATATGGTTTTAATTCTATTAATGTTTTTTTAATATTTACTTTTTTAATATTTTTATAATTTATACCATATTAACTATGGCATGGCTGATAAAATAAAAAGTCCAACTCGGAAAACAGCCGCGCAGGAAGAAGGAACCCGGGAAGAAAGAAAAAAAGTCGGGAGACCCCGGGAGATCGTGTATGCGCTCGAAAAGAAGTTTACGCTGATGATGCCGAAAGAGTTGCACAAGGCTTTAAAAATAAAGTCCGCTGAACTTGAAGCACCTATGACAACCATGATTATCGATGCAATAAAAAAAACATATAATATATAAAAACGTACTAATCATTTTATTACTACAAAGGGAGCTTGGGGTATTATGATACAATTCAATCAATCAGAGAGTCTTGGAGCAAGTATTAAAGCCATAGGTGTAGGGGGAGCCGGCTGCAATGCCGTCAACACCATGATTGCAGCCCAATTGAACAGTATCGATTTCATTGTCGCCAACACCGATATGCAGGCGCTGGATCAGAATGCCGCTCAAAAGAAACTGCAACTTGGTGAAGAACTCACCAAGGGTCTCGGGGCCGGAGCCAACCCCGAAGTCGGCCGGGACGCGGCGCTGGAAAGCATCGAAAGAATTCAACAGACCCTGGACAAAACCGACATGGTGTTTATTGCGGCCGGCATGGGTGGCGGGACCGGCACCGGGGCGGCCCCCATCATTGCCGAAGCGGCCAAATCCATGGGTATTCTGACCGTGGGGGTTGTTACACGGCCGTTCAGGTTCGAGGGCAAGAAGCGCAATCGCATTGCCCAACAAGGACTTGCAGAACTGGAAAAACACGTCGACTCCCTGATCGTCATACCCAATGAAAAACTGTTTTCTTTGACCGGTAAGGCAACCTCCCTGCTGGAAGGTTTTAAAATGGCAGATGAAGTGCTCCTGCATGCCATAAAATCCATCTCCGACCTGATTAATATCCCCGGGCTTATCAACCTCGATTTTGCCGACGTTAAAACCATTATGTCCGATATGGGCATGGCCTTCATGGGAATCGGTGTTTCAACCGGAGAACAGCGTGCTGCCGAAGCTGCTGCAAAAGCCCTTTCAAACCCCTTACTGGATGACGTATCCATAACCGGAGCAAAAGGGTTCCTGATCAATATCGCCGGCGGAAGTTCACTGACCTTTGCCGACCTGGAAGATGCCACCGGCTTTATCCAGGAACAGGCCCACGAAGACGCCAACATCATTTTCGGAGCCGCCATAGACGAAAGCCTGGCCGAAAAGTGCCAACTCACGGTAATAGCTACAGGGTTCTCCCAGGAAAAACAGGTTGCACAACCATCCCCGGCTGTCAGTGAGCGGGTGGTACGCCACGATCCGCCGACCCTCGTTGACTTGCCGGAGATCCAGATGGAAAAGACCAGACAGGATGCAAAGGTGGTAAAGGTTGGCACGATTATCAGTGAGTTTGCCGAAGACGGCGAATACGACATTCCCACGTTTATCAGGGAAAAGCAGGCTTTGTAATCATACGCAGACAACATCTGATTTCACATGTCAGGCAAAACGCGGCACAAGAACAATACGGGCAGAAAGCTCCCGAGTCCCCGCCGACAAAGGATCAGTGCATACAGGACCGGCGCACGATACTCAAACGGGTGCCGAAATTGAGAAAAATGAAAACGGCCCGTTAAGCAGGCGCACTAACCGTATTTTCAGGTAGTCGGCATGAATATCAACGAAACACACCTGCCCCGCCAGGTTGAGCAAAGCGATACCTATCAACAGATAGTATCTGCCCTGAGCGCTACCACCAGACACCTGTGGGATGAACATACCCTTGCAGTTCCGGAGATCAACCTGTCTGAGCACATGAAGCAAACCCTTATCACGGCCCGGCGCACCGGCCGTGTCCTCCAGGGCCTCGAAGCGGCCGGAGAACAACTCAGGCGAGAGGAACAGGGCCTGAAAAAACTGAAAGCGCAGCAAGGCCCCGATCATACCGAACGTGTCTCGCGTCTCATGCTGGTATCAAACGACGGAACAAAATGGTTTTATAAAGACATCGATAAAATCTGCAGGCGATATGCCCCTCGACTTCTGTGCTGCCGGTTGCGTAGCAACAGCCGGGAAATCGGCGGCCTGCTGTTCGGTAAAAACAGTATGGCCAAATGCATTCTCATCGACCATAAAGATGCCGTCTCACAGGTACTCCTGTCCCTGGTTCCGTAATACACCCTTTTTTAAAAAACGCAATCCCGACATGATCGGGACAGATGGACGTTCTCTATCAGTATGATTAGTTTTTTTCAGGAACACCCCATGGAAAGAGGCTGTCGAAAAATGTTCAGATACAAGGCGCGCGAAAGAATTTGAAATGAGGTGTACTCGGTTGTACGCCGCAGTGACAAAGGCTGAGCGCAACGCAGTAGATGGACGTTATACGAAAGCCTACTAGTTTCCTTTGGGTGTTTGGTCACCGGTAGGCAGCACAACCAGATTCGATTTGTCTTTTTTGAAAGCCAGCCCCTTGGTATCGAAGCCGACCTCCTCAATCGAAACAATAGTATAGATGGAAAGGTGCAGAGTTTTTACATCGGCAAAATGCTTTTTCAGGTCCTCCTCCGCCGGATTGACGACCAGGGAGGAATCGTCGAAATAAAAATCGGATATTGACACAAAACTGAGCCCAAGGGTGGAGTCCGTAACGTTATGAGCCTTAATACTCACAATCTGACCGTCTTGGGGTTCACGGTAAGTAATCCGGTAAAATGAGTCTTTCTTTTTTTCGGACATGATCGTACTATACAACAAGTTATACGTAACGTTTTATCTTTAAAGCTGTTGCAAAACAGCTCCTTCAAAAGTAGAGTATTATAAAACAGAGACGCTGTTTTGTCAAAACATGATCCGGGATTGGCCCTTGTCGGAACCTGTGTTGATTTTTAAAGCACGTTGATTTACCGTATACTACATGTAGAAAGGCAACCAAAATGGATTATCAAAAAGAGTACACGGAAACACTGCAACGCTATGAAGAGAAACTCGGTCCGCTTCCTGAGGAAGTCGAATTTCTTTACGGCACGGTCGATTTGACTCGCATGATGCTGCGGGCACTTAAACGCAACAAGCCCATTGCCAAGCCCGGCGAGCCGGAGTTCGTCTGTCTCTAAGTAGTAACTACTATGTTAGAGCACAGACAACCGTCACAGATCTGTTTTTTTATGCCTTTACGACGTAAATTATAAAATCCCCTCTTTTAATCGTTTCCAAAATACGTTATATACTTTCCTGTTGGGGGCACCCATAAAAGCCGGGCTTTTCCGGCAGCTCAATCTGAAAAGCCGACTTCTAAAAAGCATCTGTTCCAGAAAAACATACTCTTATTCAATTGCCCCATACCGCCGGCTCGATGGCGCACGAAAACATTGACGTACCGGCTGTGCCCTCTCGAAAACGGATCGGATGCATTGAATACATTTGAAAAACCATACAGAGCAGCGTTATGACTCCGGCACCCCCGAAAACAGCCACCCCGCTTTTCATGGGCATCATCCTGATGGTGATTGTTTTAATCATCAACGGCGGGTTTCTGTATTACGAATCCCGCGAACTTGCAAAGCTTGCCGACAACCTGTACAAGCATCCACTGACCGTCAGCAACGCCGTACGGGATATTCAATCAAACATCAACGCAATGCACCGCAGCATGAAAGACGTTGTCATTGCTGAAACCGCCGACGAACTGGAAAAGGCCCTGGATAATGTCGATCAACTGGAACAGGGGGCTTTCAGAGCATTTGATTTAATAGAAAACCGTTTTTTGGGAAACGTCCGGTATGTTACGGATGCCAGGAAAGACTTTAAAAACTGGAAAACAATCCGCAGCCGGGTAATAGCATTGAAAAAGGAAGGCAAACCACAGGATGCCGCCGCGATCACCAAAAAAAACGGTGTGCGGCACATACAGCTCATGAACTACGGCCCGGACGGGGTCGGGGGACTTAACTATCTGAGACAATACGCAAACAACAAAGCTGTGGAGTTTCGAGGGCTTGCCCAGAAGAAAAGAGATCGGGTGGTATATGAGCTTCTGGCGGTGTTTATTGTCACGATAGTCATTGTTTTTTTTTCCATAGTGTTGTTTTTCAAAAGCGCCAAAGCAGCAAAAGCCCTGAGGGAAAGCGAGGAGCGCTTTCGTCTTGTGGCCGACAATATCCGGGATGTTTTCTGGATAGACACGCAAGACATGCAAAAACACCTGTATGTAAGCCCGGCCTATGAACAGATATGGGACCGTCCCCTGCAAAATCTGCAGCATGACCCTGCCGAGTGGCAGAAAGCCATTCACCCGGACGATAGAGCCATGGTACAAAGTACCATTTCCAGGCGGTATACCGAAGGAAAAGAATATTCGTGCGAGTACCGCATCACGCGGCCGGACGGTGCAATACGCTGGGTTTTTGAAAAAGGTTTTCCGGTGCAAGATGCATCCGGCCGGACACAGATGATGGCCGGCATCTCAACAGACATCACCGAAAGAAAACAGGCCGAAGACGCCCTGCGCCGCAGTGAACAAAAGCAGCGGGAGTTGCTTGAAAACATCCCCCAGAAAATATTTTACAAAGACCGAAAATCCGTCTATGTAGCCTGCAATGAAAACTACGCCCGCGATTTCAACCTGTCCGCCGAACAGATAGTGGGCAAAACCGACTATGACTTTTTTCCCGCTGATCTGGCGGATAAGTATCGCGCTGACGACAAGCGAGTGATTGAGTCCGGGCAGGTCGAAACAATAGAAGAAGACTACATTCTGCCGGATGAACAAAAATCCGTCGTCCGGACCGTTAAATCGCCGATGAGGGACGAACGGGGCGAAACAACCGGTATACTCGGTATTTTCATGGACATCACCGAACAAAAACGGCTTGAGGATGCCCTGCGCCAGTCTCAGAAAATGGAATCGGTCGGCACCCTTGCCGGCGGGATGGCCCATGAATTCAATAATATCCTGGGGGGCATTATCGGGTATACGGAAATAGCAAAGGACGACTCCGGTGCACATTCACCGGCACAGGAAAGCCTGGATGAAATACTGCATCTCAGCTCAAGGGCACGCGACATTGTTAAACAGATTCTCACCTTCAGTCGCAAAGACAGGCCGCAACAAAAAGCAATCAAAGTGCATAAGCTCATTCAGGAAGAATTAAAAGTACTGCGGGCCACAATCCCCTCCACAATAACAATAAAGGATCGGCTCGTTGCCCCATCGGACACAATCATGGGCGACCCTACCCGGTTTCAGCAGGTTATCATGAACCTGTGCAGTAACGCCGCCCATACCATGCGGGAAGAGGGCGGCGTTTTGACTATTGAAACCTCCCTGTGCATGGTTGGTGCCGAAAACGCAAAAGTTTTCCCTGACCTGCAACCGGGCGAATATGTCAAGATGGCGGTGAGTGACACCGGCGGCGGCATCGCCCCTGCAATCATCGACCGCATATTCGATCCCTTTTTCACAACGAAAGGGGTCGGCAAAGGAACCGGCATGGGGCTGTCCGTTGTGCACGGCATAATAAAAGATCACGGCGGGGCCATAACCGTTGCCAGTGAAATCGGCCGGGGTACCATTTTCACAGTGCTGTTTCCCAAAAAAGACGGTGCAGTAGAAGAACAACCTGCGTCGGAACCACTACCCACCGGTGCAGAAAACATTTTACTCGTAGATGATGAAGAGCCCCTTCTGGTTCCGACCAAAAGAATCCTTGAGCGTTTGGGATACAGCGTCACCGCCATGACCGGCAGCACGGAAGCCCTGGAGGTTTTCAAACGAAACCCCCAACGGTTCGACCTGATCATCACCGACCTGACCATGCCCCGACTGACCGGCGACCGTCTGGCTTCGGCCATAATCGCCGTCCGTCCCGAGATGCCCATTCTCCTTACCACGGGATATGCCGATGCCGTTGACAGCAAGAAAGTACAACAAAGCGGTATTAAAGCCTTCATAGCCAAGCCCTGTCAAAAGCAGGAACTTGCCAAAACCATCAGGATGATTCTGGACGGATAACACTGCAAAAAATCTCAGGGCCTGGCTGCCTTCATCCAGTACAAAGAAATCAACAGTCGTTATTCATACACAAACTCTGCCGTGATCCTGTAGGTATCCCCGACGGTCTCACCGTACATACGCAGAACAACGGCATCTCTGGGAAGAAACACATTAATTGTGTGGGTATTTTCATCCACCCACAGTTCAGCCGTACGTCCCTGCTGGCGCGCCAGCTCGCCGGGGATATTCATAACCGAATGGGTTGTCCCAGGTCCCTGAAATTGAGGGAACGGTGTATGTAGAGGCTTTCGTTGTCGCTGTCGGCCCTAATGACTCTGACTAATGGTAATTATTTACCATGTTAACCGGAATGCAGAAAAATAACAAATATCACCATTGGAATGACATATTTGAATTGCAAAAATCACAGTCAATACAGCCTGCCTGATAGAATTAATCTAATATCTGTTTCTAACACCCTGATTCTTCTCTAAAAACAAGGAGTAAACATTACGTCCCTTTTATGGTAGTATAATCACCGTATTATTACTCAATACGTAACTCAAACGAAACTTTCCGTTGCTCATACAAAATCAAAGAGGAGTTACCCGCATGAACAGATTTTTTAAAAATACCTGCTATCCTGGAATTTTTATCCCTTTAACCTGTTTATTGCTGGCACTGACTGCCGTCATACTGTGCGGTTGCGACGATGGCGATAACGGCACGGACGCTCCCACCCTGCAGCAGGTTACCGCCATACTTGAAAGCTATCGCGACCAGGTAAAACCGGGACTTTCAGCTTCCATTGTTGCCGAGGTTGAACAGTACGCAGCCGGTTTTCCCATTGAGGAGCCTGCGGGCGTCGAGCCGGTACAGATAACCGCCACCGACAATGAATCCCTGGACATTATCCCGACCATCAACCGCCGCGACTGGGCCTATGCCGAACGCGGTATTGGGTATACATTTATCGGCGGGTTGCAGCAGGGCCAAAAACAGTTGCTCGATGTGGGCTTCTGGTGTTTTCTGGAGGCCGCGCTTTTAAAAACGGATGAGCCCGAACACCTTGCAAACGTCGGTTTTCACCTGAACGACCGCGAACAGTGGGACGATGCCGATAAGATCTTACGATATGCGCTGTCGCTGGGTAATGACTCGGCCGCGGCCCTGAACAACATTGCCTATACCTGTGCCGCCCAAAACAACTTCACCGGTGCAGTTGCATACCAGTTGCAGGCGACCGAGTTGTGGCCGGGAGACTCGCAGTTGTCGGCACAACTGGCCCGGTATTACCGCGAGGCAGGTGCAACCGATGCCGCCGAAGCCATAGAGAGCACCCTTGATCTTGATGCGGGCTCCTCAACCGGCAGCTACGAATTACCTTCAAACCTTTCGGCCCGCGCCCTCAGAACCGTGGATGCCATCGACGGAATGGTTGATGACATGGAGGACGACCTGGAAGATCTGGAAAACACCTACCAGTCCCAGGTGGATGCCGCTACCCCCGCGTACGAAAGCAGGCTGGACGCAACCTCGGCCACCTATGCCGAGTGTGTTATCGATGTAATTTCCCAGGGATGGGGAAGTGCCGCCGAGAATCTCTACGCCCAGTGCCTTAACTGCGAAATGCCCAATATACACAGTTCCTATGGCATTCAATTCGAGATGTACCAGAAAATGACCAACATCTGGTCGAGATTTGAGGTGGAAGCAACCGAGTTGTTGGGGACCGAGCTGGGGGATGCCAAACAGTTTATTTCCCTTGCCGGTATCTCGGCAACCGAGCAGGAGGACCTCAAGCTGTACGCCCATAACAGTTTTTTTTCACAGTACAGTGACCGCATATGGGGGCCGGTTGCCGATATCGACCGCCTGTGGAAAGCGGACCTGACCGTCTACCGCAACGCCGTTGAGGACGGGTGCGGGGACGCGCCGGTGGGCGAACTGTCGCAAGTGAAGGAGCGCGATATCGCCTGTGAAATGTTCCCGTTTTTCTGCAAAAAGTGGTCGATCTGGTTCGGTATCGGCTCTTTCTCCTGGGACCCCAACGGGCTGTGCGAGTTGACCCTGGGTGAGGGTGGGCAAATCAAACTGGGCTACAATTTCGGCACCAAGTCCTTCAGCGTGGGCGCGGGCCTCGGCTTCAACGTGGGCATTATTTCCACCGGGGCCACGGTCCGCTTCAGCACGGCCAAAGGACTTGAAGGCGCGGTTGAGGTTGAACCCGCCAAACCGTTCCTGCTGGTGGGCCCGCTGTCTGCACCCAGCGTTGCTTTTTCAAAGATGGGATCCTTCATGAATTAAAACGAGCTTTTGGGCGCATTCTTACATCCAAAAGCACACGTGCCAATTATGGAGCAATAACAAACAGTTACCTTTTGCTGTATTTGCACAATAAGAACGGGCTGCACATACGAAAGTTTACTTTCATGATAATTGTTATCATTTTATTACTTTTTAATTGCTTTTTTTATCTTTATATCACACACTATATATATATCAGAAAATGTACTTAGGGGGGAGACTCATGAAATCCGTTAAAAAAATCTATTTTACATCAATCCTGCTTACGTGCCTGTCCATGACAATATGTACGGGCATATGGCCGGAGCCGGCCTCGGCCCAAAGCCTTTCCATAAGCAAAACCGTAACAAGTCAGTCCGGTACCTGTCCCGGCTCTGAATCCATCACCATCACCATGGGCGATACCGTCAAGTACTGTTATGAAGTTGAAAATATCGGCGTTGACCCGCTGTATGATATTACCGTTGTTGACGATGCCGGTACTCCCGGCGATGGAATCGACGATTTCGGTGTGTACCTGTCTGGCTGCGACGACCTTGATGTGGACGCCATTAACGACGACCTGGCTCCCGGCGGCTCCTGCTCCGGCGAATACCTGCTGACTTTTTATACCGCCGACACCACCGTAAACACTGCTACTGTCTATGCGTCTACCGTTAGTGGCGGCGGCAGCATACTATCGGATGACGACACAGCCACTGTCGTGTCCGAGCGCCCTGAGCCGCAGCCGGTCATCACCAAGACCGTTACAACCCAGTCCGGAACCTGTCCCGGCTCTGAATCCATCACCATCACCATGGGCGATACCGTCAAGTACTGTTATGA